>JBDRDH010000068.1:0-86064 GCA_043820985.1 Planctomycetota bacterium | reverse complement strand
CAAGGAACTGATCGCGGCAATTGAAGACTATCTTGCCAAGCACAACGAAAACCCGCAGTCGTTCACCTGGACCGCCAAGGCCGAGACCATCCTGGAAAAAGTCCGCCGCGCCCGGGCCGTCCTCGATAAGATGCAAACAGCGTGAGAAACTACACTAGATTGGAAAGGCTCCCCAACGGCGCGTGAATTGGGCCGCTCCGGTACTCACCCCGTGAGCGGCCTCTTTTTTGCGCCGCGCGCCGCCACCGCGGCCCCCAACGGCAAGATTGCTACGGCCGCCAACGCATACAGGCCGGCGGCCAAAACCACCACACCGCGATATCCATAGCTCATAGCCAGCACCAGCGCCAATGATGTGCCAATCACTGAAGCTACGCCGTTGACACCCCACGCCCAGGGCACCAGGCCGGCATTGCGCCGATCCAGCGCGGCGATAGCAACTGGCAGTGGCACCCCCATGCAGATACCCAGGATTACCGCCGCCAGACTGAACAGAATAACCGTGCCGGTCAAGCCTGGGGTACCCACCGGCACCTGCCACAGCCCCACCAGCAGCATCGCCAGACCAGCGACCACCGCTGGTGCAAGCCACCCACCAGCGCGCCCCAGTCGCCGCTGCGTCTCTGGTGCCGCCCCGATTAAGCTGCCGAGACCGCTCAGTACCAGTAATCCACCAATGACCGCGGCGCTGGCAATCACCGGATCGCCCCAGATGCGAATCGCCCGGCTGATCAGTGCCATCTCAACGCTCATGAATCCCAGACCAATCGCGGCGAAATAGACGACCGTAGCGATGGTCAGTCCAAGAGTGTGGCCTGAATCGGCTTTCTCAAACCGGGCCCGTAAACGCACCAGGCTCAACGGCAACAGGATCAATACGAAGGCCGCCACCCCGGCTATGAACAACGAGGAATACAGGAACAGCCGGCCCAACTCCGCCCGCGTCAGCCACAAATCGCCATACGCGGCACGCAATACCGGCAACGCCGCGCCACGGTAAAAATCCCAAAAGAACGGCGCGTCATCGCGCGGCGGGCGTACGTTTGTCAGCCACGTTTGGTAGAACTCCGCCCGGCGTGATGATAACAGTTCACTGGCCGCGTGATGGAGCCAGTCTCCCGCTTGCTGGGGCGGCCCGTCCATCTCATCCGGCTGGTTCAGCTCCTCAGGTGGCAGGCCCTCGTACCAGATCGGCGTCAGACCGAACTCTTCTATTGCCGCCCGCAAGGAGGCCCGGCGTTCAGGGTCCAGCGGCGACTTCAGCGCCAACGTGCAGACGCCCAGGTAATCACGCACTTGTATGACATGCTGTCCTGGATCTTCAACACCCAGTGACTCCAGGGCTTCTATGAGTGTCGCCAGCAGGCGCACATTCTCACGCTGTGGCGTCTGGATGCCGCGACAAACCGCCAGCATCCCCTCCGGCCGCAGCTTATGCAGGCAGGCCGCCAAACCTTCGACCGTAACCAGGTGGTCTTCAGCCAGGCCGCGCATCCCGGCCGAACCGACCCCGAGACCTTCGAGCGAAACTATCTGTATTAAATCGAAGGGAACCATCGTGCGCGTCAGGAATGCGCGCGAATCCTGATTGATAACCGTCACATCCCGCTGGTCGAGCACATGACCCACGCTCTCGGCCAGCGGACCGCGCAACAAGCTCATTAACGCAGTATTCGGTTGTATAACAATCGTGTGTTCGGCATGTTGGCGGCGCGCCAGCCAGACGTTGGTGCCACCAACCTCGCCGATCAGCAGCACGCGCGGTCGCGACCGAGTGATTGCATACGGAAACGCCATCAACGTGCGATCCATCGCCCGGGCTTGTGAGACATCCGCGATCCGAAAAACAGAGCCAGCAGCGTCGCCATTGATCAGGATGTTGTACATCGCCGGCGGCCGCTCACTCAGTGAGAGGAACGGCAGGTCATGGAAGAGCGCGCTCTCATAGATTTCAACATAACCATGCGGGTCCGCCGCGTCGGCGATACGCCGCGCTGAGCCTTGCCTAACCAGCCGTTGGACAAAGGCCGCGTATTTGTACTCATCATAGACCGGCACCAGCGGCTGCCAGATTTCGAGCAACACTGCCCCGGCGATCAGCACGATGGCCGCTGTGGCCCGAAAATGCACTCGGTGCCCCGCGGCTAATAATGCCGTGGCCAGTAGGGCCAGCACCAATGACGGCCACAAGCCGAATTCGATCGGAAACCGCGCGACCAGTAACGCCCCCGCCAAAGCTCCAATCGCACTACCGAACAGACTGACCGCATAAACACGACCAACACGGGAACCAGCAGTCAATAATGCCCCGCCCAGATGCAGCGCTCCCAACAGAAACGGTATCGCCACTGCCGCCCAATACAGCGACCACCAGCCCACCTGCCGCCACAGATCGTCGGGAATGAAACGCGCCGTTACCGGGAGCAAGCCCGCCACCCGCGGCAGTACTATCAGGGCAGCGGCCAGACCGGCGGCCGACCACCACAGCAACTGCCTTGGCTGGCGGCGCACCACACGTTCCAGTAATGCCAGCAGTGTGCCGCTGGCACCAAATCCCAGCAAAGCCGCGCTTATCACCAGATAACCGAAGTGATGCCAGCGCTCGAGCAGCAACCGCCGCATCAACACAATCTCGTAGGAAATCAGGGCGGTACTGATCAGCAGCACACTGAGCAGCGCCACGCGGGGTAGCGCGGACCGCACAACCGCGGTCGGGGCGTTACCGGGGCTCGGCTTCATTACTCCTGGGCCTTCCCGGTCATGGGCACAAACCGCACGGGCAGGATATTCTTGCTCTGACGCTTGCCATCAGGCCGCTTGGTCAACACCAGCAGCCGTTGCACATCGTGCACGCTCCCTACCGGAATCACCATGCGCCCACCCGGTTTGAGCTGTTCCCATAGTGGCGGCGGGACATGGCCCGCAGCGCAGGTCACGATGATGGCATCGAAAGGGGCCTCCTCCGGCCAGCCATCATAACCGTCGGCCAGTTTGGTTCGCAGAGTTTTATAATCCAACTGGCTGAAGCATTCTCGGGCCTGTTCGTGTAGCGGCTTGATGATCTCGATCGAGAAGACGTACGGCGTCAGTTCAGTCAGCACAGCCGCCTGATAGCCCGAACCGGTGCCGATTTCCAGCACCTTGTCGCCCGCTTCGAGCTCCAACAAGTCCGTCATCAGAGCGACGATATATGGCTGGGAAATCGTCTGGCCATGACCAATCGGCAAGGGCGTGTCGTTATACGCACGGTCAAGCTGGCTGGCCGGCACAAACTTATGACGCGGCACCGCACGCAGCGCATCCATAACCTCGCGATCGGGCACGGCCCGCCGGAAGGGACCACTACGCATGAGGGCACGTACCATGCGCTCACGCGGCGACTCGCGCTCCTTGAAGCGCGGGCGTGGCCATACCAGCCGACCTTCGGCGTCGCGTGTCACCGGCTGAGTTGTGGCGGATTCCTGGGTAGTGGGCGTCTGCTCCTCCGTAGCGGGAGGAGGTTCACGCGCTGCCACCCAGGCACAGACTGGTAATGACGCCATCAGAATCCAGAGGTATGCTCGAAAGTGATATGGTGACTGAACCATGACCTGTCCTCCACCAGGAAGGGGCATTGGTATTTTACCACGTTGGATCGACGGGGGCGCTACTGCCGGGCGAGACGGGCCTTTTCACGGGTCGGCAAATCCGCGTACAGCAGCAGGTTGCGCATGATCCGCAGCGGACTATCGCCCTCGTAACCACGCCGATCGAATACGTGCGTACCCAGCAGGCCGGCGCTGAGATCCAGTGGCGAGTAAATGACCGCCAACCGGCGGCCGGAACGGTAGGCCCGCAGCGGTGGATATTCTCCGCGCGTGCTGCCACGGGCCGTGCGCGCGTACGCCACACCCGCCAGGTTTACGGCGTCCGTAATATCGTTGCCCGTGAACAGGAATGAATCCTTCTCCAAACGAGCCGGTTCGGCCCGTAGGGCTTCGGTCAGATGGGCTTCCAGCGCCTCGGTGAATTCCCGTCTACCGCCAGCCGCGTCCGCCAATAGCGTACCACCGCCACGCAGGAAGTTTCGTAAACCCTGCTTCTCGGCATCCGACAACTGGAAGGCCTCGGTTCCAGTGATATAGGCGATCTTGAAGTTATCAAGATCGGGTGAGTCGAACGCCAGCCCGGATGTGACCAGCAGCCGGGTTTTGGCTTCGTTGTTCATGTAATTCTTGAGGCGTGTCCAGCCATAGGGCTCGACATTCCAGGGACCGTCATACTTGATCAGAGCGACCTTGATTTTGCGAACAGTATCGACCTGCCGCAGAGGGATGTTGGCGGTCTGCAACCGGCTCCGCAGCGTGGTCTTGTCCGTAGCGTAGTTATATATGTTGCAGCCCAGCTTGAGGTGCTCGCGCCGCCCGCGCCCACGATTCCAGGCTTCAGCGATGTCGTCCGTGCAAATCAGCATCAGGCTGCGCACACCGTTATGAACCTCAAACATCGAGGGCGGCTTTTCAATCACAAACTGGACTTCGCCGCTAAACAACGGGTGGTCGCTGGGCATCGGGCGCACGCGATACTCGCCAAAAGCCCGCTCCGCCAGGGCCTGCACTGATTCGGCAAACTCGTTGCCACCGCGGCCAGTCACCGCCAAAACCATTCCGCCCCGCAGGCAGTACTCGCGGATTTTCTGCACGTCGACCTCGCTGAACTCCCAGGCTTCCTGCCCACCCAGATACAGCACCGGGGCTTCCATCAGGTCGTCCATCGAGCCGTCCAGGCGTACGATTTGCCAGTTCAGCAAACGTTCGAGCGTGCGTTCGGCGTAATGCGTGATTCCGGCCACGTCGCGCAACTTGTTGTTCCAGTCGCTGCCATGTTCGAGTTTGTTAAATAGCAACGGAGCCCGCCCATGACAGAGGAACATCAGCGCGAAGCTGGTGTTGCGCAAGTCGCTCATCAATTCACCGCTGCCACGCCAACTACCGTCCTCTTCTTGCTTGCTTAGCAGGAAGGCGGCTCCTTCGCGGAACCAATCCTTGTTGCGGAAATACTTGTACCCACTGGCGCGTCCGGCCCGCTCCACGCCGTACAAGTAATAGTACAACCACATGCGGTCACCAAAGGGATTCTCGGGGGTGTACTCGCGCCCCAACCACGTTAGCCCACTGTTAATCGCGCTAGTCAAGCCAACAGCGTCCTTGGGATTATCGCCGTAGATGCGATCCAGCACGACAAAGAGCGTGGCCAGGCCGGCGGCGGTCATGCTGCCGGTGCTCTGCCCCGACGCCCGGTAAGTCCACCCTCCATCAGATTGCTGATGACGGGTCCAGTGCTGCCCTACCAACTGCCAGTATTCAAGAGGCGCGGTCAGGCCGGCATCGGTTGCCATCCAGACACCCAGCACACCGTATTGACTATTGGAATTGTCCCACTTGCCTCTGGTGCGCCCGTCCGGGAGCGCCGTGTAATCATATGCCCCGGGATTATCACTATCGGTCGGCCAGATGTTCGTCACTAGCCAGTCGAGATCATCCTCGAGACGCTGACGAAACTTCTCGCCCGGCACGCGCGCCAGAACATGGGCCCGCGTTCCGTAGGTGTATGTCCCATTCAAGGTTTGATAGCTGAGCCATTCGATTGACTCATCCATGGCCTCGGTGCGGGGGTCCTCGCCGGCATAGAGCAGGGCCAGCAGGGCCAGGCCCGTGTCGCCGCCCCAGACTATATCGGCGGTCGAGTTATTCTGTTCCCAATGGCCCTCCGCTTTACGCTGTGCCTGCAACCAGGCCACGCCGCGACGGATAGCCGCTTCAACCGAAGCATCCGTGACTGCCGGCTCATCCGCGCTTACCACGGCCGCGAACCCGACAAGCCCAACCACTGCGGCAATTACAGTCAGAACAATTCTACGGGGGGTCTTCCTGTGTCCGAAAACGTATGGATCACAAATGTTCATTTTCGGCTTCCTGCCGCGGGTTGAATGTACCCATTTGAATCCGGCGGCGTAACTGCATAGAATTCCACACTTAACATTCGGTACCGACAACGTAGCCGTTCCCCCGGCATAGGTAGCTCCGTGGCAGACACACCAGAAGATAGCCAAATCGGTCGGCTGGTGGTAGAGCGCCAATTGGCCACCAAGGAAGAAGTCCGCGCGGCCATAGAGCACCAGCGTAATATCTCTACACCCGATAACCAGCAATCTATTGGAGAAATCCTCGTAAATCTGGGATTCCTGACACTCACGCAGTTGACCCGTCTTCAAGGCACCGCCGAAGATTCGGGCGGCCGACCAGCACAACAAATCCCCGGATATCAGTTGATCAAAAAGGTCGGCGCCGGGGCGATGGCTATCGTCTACAAGGCCCGACAGCTCAGCCTGGATCGCATTGTGGCAGTCAAGGTGCTGCCACGACGCTTAAGCAGAAATGAGGAGTTCGTCGACCGCTTCTACAAGGAAGGCAAGGCCGCCGCCCAGTTGAACCACAACAATATCGTGCAGGCCATCGATGTCGGTGAAGCGGGTGATTACCACTACTTCGTCATGGAATACGTCGAAGGCTGCACGGTCTACGACGAGTTGGCCACCGGCATGATCTACGACGAGGCCGAGGCCATCGACATCATTACCCAGATGGCCCGGGCCCTCCTGCACGCTCATGAACGCGGCATCATCCACCGCGATGTCAAGCCCAAGAACATCATGCTGACCCGCGACCGCGTCGCCAAACTGGCTGATATGGGTTTGGCCCGCGAAACTACTGATGTCGAGGCCGCCTTGGCCGAGGCCGGTCGTGCGTATGGAACGCCTTATTACATCAGCCCGGAGCAGATTCGCGGCGAGGTGGATATCGATTGCCGCGCCGACCTGTATTCCCTGGGCGGCACCTTCTACCACATGGTGACTGGGCGCGTCCCCTTCGAAGGTCCCAATCCCTCGGCAGTGATGCATAAACATCTGAAAGAACCGCTAATACCGCCAGACCACCTCAATACACAACTCAGTTCCGGGTGTGGCGCGATGATTGAAATGCTGCTGGCCAAGGATCGCGGCGTGCGCTACCCCAGTGCCCGCGAAGTACTGGCCGACCTGGCGATGCTGGCCCGTGGTGAGCCCCCGCAACACGCCGAGCGCGCCTTTTCCACGCTGGATCTGGATACGCTATCCAAGGGTGAAGCGCTGCGGGATGAGAGCCAGATCATGGCTGGCCAGCCGGCCGACAAGGATGAACCCGGTTTTCACCGGGACACCATCCTGATGATCATCCTGGCCGCGGTCGCTTCTATCAGCATCATCATCAACCTGATCCAGGCTCTCGGTCGCTGATCTCGAGCGCTCCAACCCTGCTATGGCCACATGGCACTATGCGGTCGCCAACCGCTTTCGTCGCATGGCGATCCGTGTTGCAAAATCACCACGGATTTTTCACGTGGCAGGCGCGACCAGTCCGAGCAATGTAATCCTGGTGGTATTCCTCGGCGGGCCAGAATTCCCGGGCTGGCTCGACTTGTGTGACGATCTCGCGGCCGCCGAAGCTTTTCGCGGACGCTAACTCATTCATATACGATTCAGCCGCGCGTTTTTGTTCCTCATTAGTGTACCAAAGTCCCGAGCGGTACTGCGTGCCCACGTCCGACCCCTGACGATCACGCTGCGTGGGATCATGCATCTGGAAGAAGGCCTCCAACAGGCGGGCATACGTGATCCGCTCTGGATCAAACACTACTTTGACACTCTCGGCATGCCCCGATGCGCCCCGGCAAACCTGCTCATACGTCACATGCTCCACTTCCCCCTGCATGTAGCCGCTCACGGCGTCAAGCACGCCCGGCCCCTGCTGGAAGTAATACTCGATGCCCCAGAAACACCCGCCGGCGAAGTACGCCGTCTCCGTCTTGATCGGCCGACTCGCGGCCGGTCGCGCCGCCCCCTGCTCGAAGAACGTCAACGAAGCCGAGTTCAGACAGTGCCGCTGTCCCGTTGGCGCGGGACCATCGTCGAATACATGCCCGAGATGTGCGTTACAACGTGTGCAGGTAATTTCAGTCCGGGCCATACCCAGACTCTTGTCGATATGTCGAGCAACATGCTCTGGATCGAATTCGCGATAGAAACTGGGCCAGCCGGTACCCGAATTGAACTTGTGAGTGCTAGAAAACAGCGGTAAGCCACAGACCACGCAGCAGTAAATGCCTTCCTGCTTGTTATCCAGCAGCGTCCCGCAATGCGGCGGCTGCGTGCCGGCCTTTTGCGTAATGCGGTAAGCCTCGGGATCCAGTCGGGCTGCCAGCTTCGCCACTTGTTCGCGCGGTAGCGGTGTAATGTCATATTGTGATGATGAGTATTTCGGATTCATGCTATCTGATTTTTCGGCTGAGGCTTTCGGGCTTGTGATTGAGACCACTGCGCGACTGTCCGGACGATTACTCTGCGATTCCGACGGCCGGCAACCAGTCACTGAAGATACCAATCCCGCCAGGATCACAGTGTGTATGCAGTACATCATATCACCCTAAACATGGCCCTCAGCCTCGATATTCCAGTCTCATGTACTTCTCCCTGCCATCAAATCTATCTGCGACACCACAACCACGATTCCAGCTCAAAAAACCAATTGAGCTTGACAAACTCGACTTATTGTATTATATTAATAATACATTAGTGATCCATGACATTAGAATGAGCCTGGGGGCAGACGGCGGTCCGATGCAATTTGTGCTCGATCAAAAGAGTGGCGTACCCTTCTACCGGCAAATCATTGACCAGATTCAGTTTGCGATCGCCAACGGCCGCCTGGGATGCAGCGACCGTCTGCCTACCGTGCGGCAGCTAGCCGTTGACCTCAAGATCAATCCGAACACCGTCGCGCGGGCCTACCAGGAACTCGAAATTAAAGGCGTGGTCAGCACTCAGATGGGTACCGGAACGTTCATAAGTGACGAAAAGATCGAGATTTCCGATCTGGAACGCAAGAAAATGCTCGACCAGATCTGCACCGAGCTACTTTCCCGCACAGCTACATATGGCTTTAGTGTCCAGGAAGTGCTAAATGCTCTGCGCGAACGCTCAGAAGGGAGACCGTCATGAACTGGGCGGCGGAAAACGCAATCGTCACCATTCCTGACTCGCCCCGTTGGGTGTCCGCCGGGTTCTTCCTGCGGCGAATGCGTTGCATGTTTTTCTGTGGAGTACTCTTTTCCGCCTTGGGCTTGCTGCTGGGCCTGGGCCTGCCTCTGTTGTTCTACTTTATTGGTGGCCGGGTGCTACCAACCGCCGACTGGCAACTGGATCGTCAGCATTCCTCTGCGACGGCGATGTTAACCAACATTCGGGAGGTCAAACACACCCGCGTAGGCAGCCAACATCCCTGGCAGGTGGACTTTCGATTCAAGACCGGCGCGGGAGTAATTGTTGATGCGCGCGGTTATACCTACGACCAGTCATATGCCAGCAAGACCATGGGGGAGTTCATCGATGTCGAATATCAGCCAGACCAGCCAACCAACGCCCGACCCGTCGGCGGCAGCAGAGCACTAATACCGGCATGGACGTACCTGCTGGTATTGGGCATCGTCGGTTCGGAAGGTCTGCTGGGAGTGATCCTGCTCCTGGCCACCTGGGCTCAGGCCCGACAGGAGCGCATGCTGCTAACACATGGCGAGGGGGTCATGGGGGAAGTAGTGGATGTTCGGCGTATAAAACACATTCACTTCGGATCGCGCAGCCCTTACGACGTCTACTACGCTTTCAGAGACCAGCGCGGCCTCGAAGTGTATGGCCATGACCGCACTTACCACTATGACTGGGCTGAAGCACTTCGGCCGGGAGACCAGGTCGGCGTGATCTTCAATCCGGATGAGCCGCTGGCCAGCGTCCTCTGGCTACACGGAAGTAGCTGGACCGGCGAGGGATAGGAACGGGACAGAAAACGGACGATTCGCGGCCTGAACAGCGGATCGTGTCAGATAGAAAACTAATTCAGGAGAGATTCAAATGTTGACCGGCAGCTCCTCAATTCGCCCGACATTTTCTTTGGAACGGTTTTCCGGCAGCGCCCGGGCGGACTATCGTTTCTCCCCATTCAACACGCTGCTACTGTTAGGCCTGATGCTGATCGGGCTGACGATCCACCTGTTCCTGTACGACTTTGACCTGATCAAAATGCTGATTGTGGTCTCTTATGCCATTGTCACGGCGCTGGTGTTGGCGGGGGTATTCCGGCTGACTCAGGTCTGGGAAGGTGTGCTGATCATGGGCACCGCGGCGGCACTGGGTGGTTTCCTCATGCTCAAAGTGCTGGATATTCCACCACGCGTGCTGGTTGGCACCACAGTCATAGCTTCACTAATAGCTCCATGCATACAGATTGCCTTCCAATGGGAGCGGGCGGTACTGCTGCGCTTCGGCAAGTTCGTCGGCATCCGCGGCTCGGGCGTGTTCGTCATCCTGCCGGTAATCGACAAGGTGGCGCAATATGTGGATCAGCGTATCCGCGTCAGCGATTTCCGCGCCGAGACCACGCTGACCAAGGACACGGTACCGGTCAATGTTGACGCCATCGCTTTCTGGATGGTCTGGGATGCCGAGAAGGCGGTGTTGGAGGTCGAGGACTTCACCTCGGCGGTGATTCTCTCGGCCCAGACAGCGCTGCGCGACGCCATCGGGCGCAGTGAACTGGCGGATTTGCTGTCACACCGCGACCGCCTCGGACAGGAGATTCAACAGGTGCTGGACGCCAAGACCAACCCCTGGGGCATAACCGCCCAATCGGTGGAGATTCGGGACATTATTATCCCCAAGGGCCTGGAGGACGCCATGAGCAAGCAGGCCCAGTCCGAACGCGAGCGCCAGTCGCGCATCATCCTCGGCACGGCGGAGACGGAAATCGCGGAAAAATTCGCCAAGGCTTCGGAGGCGTACATTAACAATCCCGTCGCACTGCACTTGCGGGCCATGAACATGGTCTACGAGGGGCTCAAGCAGAAGGGCTCGATGGTCATCGTGCCTTCCACCGCGGTCGAGACGATGGGCCTCGGGGCATTGGGTGGACTCACCGCCCTGGGCCAGCCACAGCGGAACGTGGATGCCAAGACAGATACCTCAGAGCAACCCCCGGCGGAGTTCACTGATAGCGAGTAGAGCGTGCTACCCGACAGAAACGGCAGCACCAGGATCTGAGCCGCGGCCTGCGGTCAACGCGGAGTTCCCGCGGGACCTGAATGTCGCGGCTTCAAAAACCTGCCTGCCACAAGTCCCTTATCGCGATCCACCAATATTTCACCCAGTTCAAGGGGCTGCCACGTCCAAGGATTTCACCTATCATGCCCGGATAGTCGTCACCACACGGGACGACCCGCGAGCGAACCCCCAAACATGCTCAATGTTGAAGAGCAAGGAAACATGCACCATGAAGATGAAGTACGTATATGCCTTTGGGGCCGGTAAGGCCGAGGGAAAAGGAACTGATCGCGAACTGCTGGGCGGCAAAGGCGCCGGTCTGGCGGAAATGACCAGTATTGGCTTGCCAGTGCCGGCCGGTTTCACGCTCGCGATCGCTGCTTGTGAACACTACGACACACATCACAAATGGCCGGCCGGCCTGGAAAAAGAGGTAAAACAACAACTGGCCCGGCTCGAGAAAGCCTGCGGCAAGAAGCTGGGCGATGCCAGGGACCCGCTGCTGGTTTCGGTCCGTAGCGGCGCGGCGCGTTCCATGCCGGGCATGATGGAAACCATTTTGAACCTCGGGCTGACCGACGTCTCCGTCGAGGGTTTGGCGGCGGCCACGGGTAAGGCGCGGTTCGCCTGGGACGCCTATCGCCGTTTCCTCCAGATGTACTCAACGGTTGTGGTCGGCCTGAGCAAGGAGATCCTCGAGCAGAAGCTGTACGACCTCAAGCAACGCCTCGGCGTGCAGTTCGACAACGAAATCCCCGCCGATGACCTGCGCGAACTGTGCCTGGACTTCAAAACCTTCTTCCGCGAAGAGACCGGCGAGGAATTTCCGCAGGACCCCTGGCACCAACTGGTCGGGGCGATCAATGCCGTGTTCAGTTCGTGGAACGCCGAGAAAGCCGTCACCTATCGACGTGTCGAGAAACTCACCGACCTGCGGGGCACCGGCGTCAATGTCCAGCAAATGGTCTTCGGCAACATGGGCGATGATAGTGGCACCGGCGTGTGTTTCACACGCGATCCCAGCACCGGCGAAAACATTTTCTACGGCGACATGCTGATCAACGCCCAGGGCGAGGACGTGGTGGCCGGTATTCGCACGCCGATCAGACTGACCGAGTTGGGCGAGCGGATGCCGGCGATCTACGATCAGCTCTGCGCCATGCGGGCCATCCTGGAAATCAACTATGGTGAGATGCAGGATCTGGAATTCACCTTCGAGCGCGGCAAACTGTACATGTTGCAGTGCCGGACCGGCAAACGAACACCCGCCGCGGCTTTCCGGATCGCCGTCGAACAGGCCACGCAGCCCCTGATGACCAAGACCGAGGCCAACCGGCTGGCCAAGCAGGGCTTTTTTTCAAAGAAATACGTGGCGGCGGCGGCCAAGCCGGTCATCACGCGCGACCAGGCCATCGCGCGCATCACGCTGAATGATATCGAACGTTTGTTCTACCCGATCATCAGCCCGACCATCGCACCAGCCCATCTGGCCGAGCACAAGCTGGCCGAGGGCATCAACGCCGTCCCAGGCGCCGCCTGCGGCAAGGTGGTCTTTACTGCCCGCGAAGCCGAGGAAATGGCCGCTAATAATGAAGCGGTGATTCTGGTCCGTAAGGAGACCAGCCCGGAAGACGTCGGTGGTATGCAGGCCGCCAAGGGCATCCTGACGCAGACCGGCGGCAAGACCTCACACGCCGCCGTCGTGGCCCGTGGCTGGGGCAAGTGTTGCATCGTTGGCTGCGACGCCCTGACTATCGACTATGAAACCAAACAGATGAAGGTCAGCGGTATACCAGTGCGTCAGGGTGAATATCTGACACTCGACGGTTCCACCGGCACGGTCTACAGCGGCAAACTCGAACTCCAGACCCCGGAACCGCCGGCCGAGTTCTATACCGTGATGAAATGGGCGGATAAGCGCCGCCGGCTCAAGGTCCGGACCAATGCGGATACGCCGGCCGACGCGCGCAAGGCGGTCGAGATGGGTGCCGAAGGCATCGGCCTGTGCCGCACGGAGCACATGTTCTTCGCGACACACGAACGGCAGTTGGCGATCCAGGAGATGATTATCGCCGACACCGAGGAAATACGCCGCACTGCCCTGGACAAACTACTGCCCTTCCAACGCTCGGATTTCATCGGTATTTTCGAGGCGATGGAAGGCCGGCCGGTGACGGTGCGGTTGCTCGATCCGCCGCTGCACGAATTCGTTCCCAAGACGCGGGAGCAGGCCGCTCAGTTGTCAGAGGTCACCGGCGTATCAACCGACTTGATTCTGGCGCGGGCTGAGCAATTACACGAGGCCAACCCGATGCTGGGCCATCGCGGTTGCCGGTTGTGCATCACCTATCCTGAAATCCTCGAGATGCAGGTGCGGGCCATTATCGAAGCCGCGATCGACTTAAAGCAACGTGGTCTGCCTGTCAGCCCGGAGATTATGATACCGCTGACGATTGACGCGCTTGAGCTGCTGATTCTCGTCGAGCGGACCTGTATGCTGGCTGACGCGATCATCAAAGAAGCCGGCGTCAAACTCAAGTACATGGTCGGCACGATGATTGAGACGCCACGGGCCGCCATCACCGCCGATGAAATGGCCGAAGTGGCCGAATTCTTCAGCTTCGGCACCAACGACCTGACTCAGATGACCATGGGTCTCTCGCGCGATGATGCCGGCCGATTCCTGCCGGACTACTGCAACCCGCAGAAGACCGGGATCTTCGACGTCGATCCGTTCCAGTCACTGGATCAATACGGCGTCGGGGCTCTGGTAGTGCATGCCATTGAAGCCGGCCGGGAGACACGTCCCAAGCTCAAGATCGGTATCTGCGGCGAACATGGCGGCGATCCGGAAAGTGTCATGTTCTGCCACCGCGCCAACATGGATTACGTCAGTTGCTCGCCGTACCGCGTACCAATCGCGCGCCTGGCCGCCGCACAAGCCGTAATCGAGGAAGACGCCGAGCGCCGGCCCGCACCGAAGAAAGCAGCGGCCAAGACCCCCACAAAGAAAACCAAGAAAACCAGCAAGAAGGCCGCCAAGAAGGCCAAGAAAACCAAAAAGGCGCGTCGTTAACATGGCGGTAGTGCGGTAACCATAGTCGACTGATGTAAAGCATAATTGTTCCAGTGGCCGGGCTCAGGTCCGGCCACTGGTGTTTAGACGGCCGACACGGCCGTGCCACCAATCGCTACAAATGAACGTATAGCGGTTTAGCCGGGCTGCGACACCGGCCGCGAGGCCGGCTGGCTGGTCGGCTGCGAGGCGGGAGCCGAAGCGGGCGGTGGAGGATTCTTGATCACCGCCGCGCGCTGGCGCATCTCGTCAATGGCTTGTACAACCTCCGGCGCGAACTTCGCCGGCGGATGTGTTTTCAGGACATCCAGCATCACAATGGCCGCGTCGACCTGCTCGGGGGTCAGGCGCTGCTCGACCATATCCTTGACGCCACTCCAGAGCATGGTGCCATCCAACGGAGGATTCCCGTTGACAAGCGCATCCGCGATAGTTGCATCGTAGCGGCCGTTGAGTAGTGCAAAGCGCAATAGTTCCAGGGAGACTCGGGGGATCTCCGCCGAGCCGGTGGCATGCAGGTCCCGCAACGCTGCCAGGTAGCCCGCGATGGCCTCTTCAACTTGACCCAGTTGAGCGCGCTGGGTGGCAATTGCACTACGGACCCGCGCCAGATCGGCCTGTGCTTCGGGCACCTTGGCGAGCGACGTTTCTATTAACGTCAACAATTCGAGGATGCGTTGCGTACGCTCAGTACCATCCGGCGGGAACCGCGAGATCCATTCTTCAACTTCAGCGACCGGCCGCTGGGACAACACGCGTAAGATGCCTTCCCATGCGCTGAGCCGGATATTCTCATCCGGCTCCCGGGCTGGATCGAGCCGATTCCACAACGCCGTCAGGTGCTCGTTACTGGCGCCCTGACTGGCCAGCGCTGCCACGCTCGCCTGACGCAAGGACACGTTCGGATCACTCGTAATCGGGATCAGGGCGGTGGTCAGGTCAACATCGTTGAGAGTAACTATCCCACGCACAGCCGCCTGCCTGACCGTGGACGCCTCACCCTCGGCCAACGCCGCGACAAAAGCATCGCCGAAGCGCCGATCACTCACCAGCCCCATGGTCCACAAGAGCCGCTCACGCAAGGCCACCTGTTCCGGCGCGGCCCGCTCGAAAGTCGCCAGCAGCGCCAGGGACACGGCGTCAACTCGGCTGGCGTCGAGCACGCCGCGCTCAGCCAGTCGCCCGAGCGCTCCGACCGCTTCCTTCAAACATGGTTCATCAGGCGCGTTCAGCATGGCTATCAGGGGTTCGACGACCTCTCCGGTACCTAGATAGCCCAAGCCATTCACCAGCGCTCGGCGTACATCGACATGACGTTCCTGGGCCAACAGCTCCAGAAACCCTGGCATATCAGCACTGTCGCGAAACCGGGCTACCGCCTGTGTCGCCGCGATACGCACTGGTAGGTCCACATCGCGCAGCAGCTCGCGGATACGGGCCACAATCTCCGGTGGCAGCGGCTTGCCCTCTCCTAGATGCGATTGCACCAGATCCAGCCCCAGTAACCGAACCTGACTGACATCATCTTGCAGATAAGTCCGCAAGAGTTCGGCCCGCTCGGGCTCAGCCGCGCGAATGTACTCCGCGCGAAACGTCCTGACCAACCGGGCTTCCAGGTCCCGTAACTGGCGCGCCGCGGCCCTATCCCGGCTGATCAAGCGATCGATCAATTGCTGCTGCCAAGCGTCAACCGGCGAGTCGCGACTCTGTGTCCACCAGTTTTGCGCGGCGGACACGTCATCATGGAAGTTCATGGCGGTGGCTTGTTCGAGTGCTTTCAAGGCCGGCTGACAGGTAGGATCGTCCTGGTCAACCAGCGCTTCCATCAGCGCCGCCACCGCTTCACGCTTGGTGATCATACCCAGCGCATCAATCGCCGCTTGTCGCAAAACCAAAGGTTGGGCTTGATCGAGCATGAACGCGCGCAGCCGGGGAATCACTCCGTTGTCGTGATAACCCGCCAAGGCGGATGCTCCCGCTCGGCGCACCTCGGCCTCTTCGGCAGCCAACATACTCATCAGGGGGTCAATATAGGCTGGATCGAGTTGCTGGGGCACGTCGGTCAGGGCCAAGGCCACCGCCTTTCGCGCCGCCACATCCTGTCCCTTCAAGATCGCCGACATGCGACTGATCTTGCCAGGCCAGTCGCGTAAGAGCAGTTCGCGCGCCCCAGTGCGGCGGGCGTCGAGTGGCAGATTGGGGCCTTCGATGAGAGCCACCAGGCTGGCCAGCCACTGCGGATCCGCCGGCGCGGGGCGTGTAGTAGGTTGGGACGCTGGCTCCTGCGCGAGCAGGCCCGGCACGAGTAGCGCGGTAACCAATAATACCGCGACCAGCATCTTTAATTGTGGTCTATGTATTGGCATATCTGCCACCCGATACACGGTGCAGACACAAATAAAGCAAGCTTGTTGGCGCCAGAGTCCTAATAACGCTGACGTCGACCAGCTAGACGATCATTCAAAAACCACCTCAGGTTGGGCATTATAACACACATTTCCGCCTCGGCGAGTATCATTAAACCACCGACATTGCCGCCTGTAATTTCAGCTCGAAAACTGAAGTTTCCACCTCCGTACACATGGCAGACCGTGGGAGAAACCACGGAGACGCTTATGTTATCGGTCCATAATGCGCCCGCAATGAAGCCGATCGTCAGCTTCTCCGATAAGGCTTACAGTCCGTGGCCAGGATGGGTTGCAGCCACTGTGCCCACGGTCTATCGTAGAATCGTATGGTTGCCTGATGCGCGGATTATTGACCGGCGGCTGGGCAGTCCTAAAAAGGTATTACCTCGAAGCCGTTGGCGAAGTGGGCTTGAGTCAACGACTGCGGGAAAACGGAGGTGTGTCGATGACACGCAAATTGATCTGGCCACTGCTTCTGTTGGTAATCGCGTCCACCACGCCACTGGAAGCCGGTCTGTTTGAAGACATCTATAGCGGACTGAATGTGCTGGCTACGCCCAGCGGCGGACCATTGGGATTCACTACCGATGGTTTCGCCACCAACGGTTCACGCGTTGGACGGGTGCGTATCGTGCCGGACCAGGTCGGTCATGGTTACACGCTCGAATTCAACCGCAATTTCGGGAATGACTCATCCGGGCGGCCCGAAATCCTGGACTTCGGCGCATACGAGCTGGAACTTAACGGCGCGACCTCGGCCACCCTGGGCTATACCAATCGCGGTTTCCTGATCGGCAATGGCGAGATCAACATCTCGAACATGGGCTATTTCCTGCGGCAAAAAACCGGCGTCCAGGATTTCGAGCTGTCGGGCACGTTGTCCGCGCAGGGCGCGCTCGAAATCAACCAGTTCGGCTTCTATACCCTGGATCTGGACGTCTCCAACGTCACTTCACAGGTTATCGCCGACGGATTGTTGGCCCAGGGCGACGACAGCACCAACTTTGACGTTGGCCCAATCAGTATCAAGGGGAATATTTATCTCGATGCCCTGGTAGCCGTGCTGGGCGCGCTGGGTGTGGATACGTCCGCTCTGGCCCAGTTAACACCAGGCTCGCCAGCTGAAATCATCGGCGACTCGATCAATGAGCAATTGCAAGGACTGCAACTGGTAGCCAGCACCAGCTATGGTGACGGCCAGTTGCCGCCCGCGCCGATCGACACTTTGTTCCAGACCGAATTCGCTAGCACCTTGGACGCCGCGCAGCCCATCGTCGAGAGCAGAAACAGCCCAGATTTCGTGCCCGAGCCCGGAACACTGTTTTTAATGGCCACCAGCGGTGCGCTATTGTGGCGGGCACGCCGACGCTAAGTCAGCAAACAACGAACTCCGCATCCACACCGTGCCAGGTACCCTACCGGCACCGTGTTTTTATTGCGCTGATGACAAATTTTTACCCACGGGAGGCTGAGGGGGGGCGGGTTGGGCCGGCGCGGCGAATTCCAACGGCTTGGCAAAATCGGGGTAGGCCTGCCGCAAGGCCGCGTGTACCAGGCCGATGAAAAAGGGTTGAGAACTCAGCGGGCGACTGGTCAACTCCGGGTGGGCCTGTGTACCGACGTAATAGGGATGCATTTCCGTCGGCAATTCGAGAATGTTCATGATCTCCGCCCGCGGTGACTTGCCAGAGAAGATCATGCCGCGCGCCTCCAGTTCAGGCACGTATTTAGGATCTATCTCATAGCGATGCCGGAAACGTAAACGCGTACGCAAACCAAACATGCGCGCCGCCAGGGTGCCCTCCTTGACACAGACATCCTGGCCACCCAGCCGCATTGTTCCACCCAGACCTTCGATCTTCTTCTGCTCCGGGAGCAGGTTGATCACCGGATAACGGCATTCACTATCGATCTCGGTCGAGTTGGCATCCGCCATGCCACAGACGTTGCGGGCAAACTCAATCACTGCCATCTGAAAACCGTAACAAATGCCCAGGCAGGGCAAACCACTGGCGCGCGCTACTCCCAGGCAGGCGACCTTGCCCTCGGCCCCACGCGTCCCAAACGCTCCGGGCACGATGATGCCGTGCAGGTCCTTCATCGTCTCGGCGGCCGTTGCCTCGGTCAACTCGGTCGTATCCACCCAGCGCACGTGCACTTTGCAGCCCCAATGCACTCCGGCGTGTTCCAACGCCTTGAGAATGCTGGCGTAGGCATCCCGGACGGTGGTGTATTTACCGGTGATACCGATCGTGATCTGCCGCTCGGCGGCGCGCAAGCCAGTCAGGTACCGGCTCCATATCTCGCGCTGCTGGCGTTCGGCCTGTTCATCAATCTGGTCCTGAAGGCCCAGCCATTCGATCACCGCCCGGTCGTAACCGGCACCGCGCAGCATCTCCGGAATCTGGTAGACGCTTTCGCAGTCGTGCATGCTGAAGACCCGCTCCGGCGGCACATTGGAGAACATCGCGATTTTCTCGCGCACCTTGCGAACCACCGGATTCTGCGCCCGGCAGGCGATGATGTGTGGCTGGATCCCGCACTCGAGCAGCCGCCGAATGCCGAGTTGGGCGGCCTTGCTCTTCTGCTCGCCGAGGATCGGCGGCTCCATGATGAAGGTCAGGGCTACAAAGCACACGCTCTGGCGGCCCTCTTCGAAAGCTAATTGCCGCACGGCCTCAATGTAGTAAGCGTTCTCGACATCTCCAACCGTGCCGCCGATTTCGACGAAGACCACGTCCGCCCGCGAGGCGATAGCCAACTCGCGCAGCCGGTTTTTCACCTCGCCCGTGACGTGCGGGATCATCTGCACATCACGCCCCAGATAGCCGCCGGTACGCTCGCGTTCGAGCACCCGGCGGTAGATCTGCCCGCTGGTGACAAAGTTGAGTTGGTTGAGATTCTGGTCGAGGGCCCGCTCGTAGGTACCGAGGTCCATGTCGCACTCGGTGCCGTCATCGAGCACGAAGACCTCGCCATGACGAAAAGGATTGAGCGTCCCGGAGTCGATGTTCAGATATCCCTCGAGTTTGACTGGCGTCACGGTCAGACCTTTGTCCTGCAGGCATTTGGCCAGGGAGGAGCTGAAGATGCCCTTACCCAGCCCGCTCATGACCGTGCCGAAGACGACCACGTAGCGCGTGGCCCCGAGTTGGTAGCCGGCCGGCAGCGGCAGGTAAAACTCGGTATCATCCGATTGGTTGCTGATTGTGTTGAAGACCGAACGCGCGTCCATCATCATTCGCCGACTGTTTCCAGCAGTGCCTCAATTACGCCGGGTGAACACCTCAATTATTCTCATTTCCGCGGGACCGATAGCGGATCACGAAGTGCTCGTAGTCGGCCGGGGTGTCAATACCGACACTGGCCTGGTCAACTACCTCCACCGTGATCGCATGCCCATATTCAAGCACGCGTAATTGTTCGAGCTTTTCGACGCGCTCCAACGGGCCGGGTGACCAGCCCGCCATCTCCAGCAGAAAGTCCCGGCGATAGGCGTACACTCCCAAGTGGAGCAGCCAGTTGCCCGGGCTATTCTCCACCCCCGCGTCACGCGCATATGGTAACAAAGAACGCGAGAAATACAGCGCGCGACCCGCCCGATCGCACACTACTTTGACATTATTCGGGTCAGCCGGATCGGCGTCCTGGGGAAACGGACACGCCAGGGTCGCCACCGCACAATCCCCCGCGGCCGTCAGTCGAGCCACCAGGCGGTCCAGATGCTCCGGCTCAATCTCCGGCTCGTCGCCCTGCACGTTTAGTATGATGTCATCGGAGTTGCCGGGTAGCGCTCCGGCAACCTCGGCGATGCGGTCGGTGCCACTGAGATGATCCGGGCGTGTCATGGTGACCTCGCCGCCAAAAGCCTCAATTGCGGAACGGATACGTTCGTCATCAGTGGCGACGATACAACGATTGACGCTATTACAGGCGACCACCTGTTCATAGACATGCTGGATAAGGTATTTGCCGGTCAGATTGGCGAGAGGTTTCCCCGGGAAGCGTGTCGAGGCGTAGCGCGCCGGAATGATCGCGACTACCTGCATGCGTGGCCCATGGTAAATGGCACAGTACCCATGGGCCCGGATGATAGCACCTGCCGCCTGATTATGCAAAGCGGTTTGTCTGAATTGACCAACACGCCCCCATCTGTTTCACTCGCGAGGATAGCGCGTCGGGTGAAAATCCAGCCTGGAATGGCAGGAACACATTGACAACCAGATATTTGAGGGCTATATTATATTTTGTTACGGGGCACGTCGTGTATGTGCTCGTCAGGCATAGTGATTTCATTTAGTGCCAACTGCGGGTGACGTGGGAAGATATCCCATTATCGGCACCAACTCTGTTCAACCAGGTCTGGCCAGATGCCGAGTTAGACAGAAGAGAGCGACGTACGGTCATTGATACTTCGGGAGGTCGTGACACGATGTGGGGTGTGGTTGCTGCCGTCTTTGCGTTAACGGCGTTTGCCAAGGCCAGCGACGACACATTTCTTCATTACCTGGCCGATACCCAGATGTTTCCGCTACCCCTGGTTAACACCGTCGGTCGCGGCGTGATTGTCTGCGAGGTGCTGGCGGCGCTTTTATTATTATGGCCGCGCCTGCGCACCTGGGGCTGGCTGCTCGTGGCGGCGCTAAGCTCGTGCTTCGCCGTGTTCCATATCTTCGCCGCGGTATTGGGCGATTTGGGCCCCTGCCGCTGTCTGGTAATCGAGATCAGTCACGATCGACTCGTCAGCCATCTGGTGATGATCGCGATATGTTCGCTGCTAACGCTGGGGGCGGCCCTGGCTTTTAGTCGCCGTCGTCTGGGCTCAACGGCTACTCAGAGGTGTTAAAGGGAAACAATCATGAAAGCAGGTTTTGGTATTCTGGTGGTACGCGTGTTCATCTCGCTGGTTCTGGTGGCCGGTGTATTCGTGCCACCAGCGTTTCCCGACTGGGTTGTGCTTTACAACTACAAATGCCTGCAGAATTTTGCGCCATGCAGTTCGATGAGCAGTGTGTGCAGTCCTGTCAGTCTGACATGTACCGCGTGTGACGGCAACGACCTGGCTCTAGGCGCCTGCGTCCACGCGTGGGGCAAGTCTTGCCTGGTGGGCGGAAGCATGGATTGCGGTGACATGTATACTGGCAAGTGTACACCGTCTGGAAGCTGCACGAGTCTGGTGTATTATAGTGACGCTTGTTCGATCGGAACGCCCTGCAGTCGGATTCCATGATGTATGGGGCCGGCCATGACAGCGCCTGATAACCGCCGCGCCACACGCGGCCGCAAACAGAATGATCTCTTGAGAGGGTAACGCCATGACGAGCATCACTATTTCACTACTGGTGTTAATCGCGGGCATACCGCCGGAGCAGATGGGTAACGTCGTGGCCGACCGGCTGGCAGCGCTGGACAAACTCGAGATCGAAATGACTCTCGAGCGCTACAACGTACCGCTCTCGGCGTCTCCGCTTGACCGCAACGCCTGGACACCGATTCCCGGGCCGGAGGGCGGTTTTCGACACCAAATAACCGTGGTTCGACCATGCGCCTTGGGGGTAATGCTGACCGACGACGAGGGGTATACGCCGACGCGCTACGCCGCAAATGAGAACGGACTGGTGACTCAGCGCCTCGCGCCCCTGGAGAACGGGCGGACTTTCTTCGCGGAGAGCAACTACATTACTCACTCCCTCCTGACCACGGCACCGGTGCTGGACGCGCTCGACATTCATATTGCCGACAGCTCGATCCCGCTTTTCAATCTGCGCCGGATCTTTGAGGAAACGGAAGTCGCGCTGGTCCGCACGGTCGGGCCGGTATCAACCTACGTTGCTTCACAGTTGATGAACGACACCACGCAACACTACGAATTTGACCTGTCGGAACAAGGTACACCGCTGCGCATGAAGATCATCCTGGAGTGGACCATGCCGGACGGCCGCCCGGCGCAGGCCGTCCGCGAGCAGTTCACGCTCGCGACGATGGCGGTTAACGGCGCCGAGTTGCCCAGCGAGGTGGCGTTCGTCCCCGATCCGCCGGTCGCCGCCGGGCTGGACTACACGACAGTCACCCTGGTCCGGATCACTTCCGCCACGGTACGTCCCGAGCTGACGGCGGAGAGCGTGGCCCTCGCGCCCGAATACAGAAACTCGATAGTCACGACCTGGGACTACTTCAGCGAGGAGCGGATCAGCACGCTGGAATACGATGAAGATGGCAATCAGGTAGCCCTGACCAGGGTTGAAGAGTCCGAAGCGCGGCAGGCCGTCCGGGCCGCCACCCCGGTGACTTCGGGATTGGTCGGGCTTGGTGTCGCCGTCAGCCTGATCCTAGCCACCCGGCGACGTCCCTGATTCCAGCTACACAAAAAAACCAAGCCCAGTTACAGACCTTGAGGGATCCGCCAGCAGCCAGAAATCCCACATCATCGGCCGTATACTCCGCTGATCAGTTAAAAAACCAACTCGAATTCGGGTTCTCTGACAGAACGGTGCCAGTGTCCCCTTCGGCCCCGGCCCTTTATCCGTTATAGTAGCGGTTTATTTGAATTCGGTGCGCGTAGGCGAGCGCCTGTAATTCAATTAAGAACAGTGCCATGGACGATCTGTCGAAAATTCGCAATATCGGTGTCGCGGCCCATATCGACGCCGGCAAGACCACCACCACCGAACGTATCCTGTACTACAGTGGTACGATTCATCGCATGGGCAATGTGGATGACGGTACCACCGTCACTGATTTTGATACCGAAGAGCAGCAGCGCGGTATCACCATCTACAGTGCGGCGGTGTCGCTAGCGTGGCGTGACTGTCGGATTAATCTGATTGACACTCCCGGGCACGTTGATTTCACCGCTGAGGTCGAGCGCAGTCTGCGTGTTTTGGACGGTGCCGTGGTGGTTTTTGACGTCAAGGAGGGGGTTGAGGCTCAATCAGAAACGGTCTGGCGTCAAGCTGACAAATACAAGGTCCCGCGCTTGTGTTTTATGAACAAGATGGACAAGACCGGGGCGGACTTCTACCACGCCGTGGCCACTTTGCAGGTGCGCCTGGGCGCCAATCCAATTGCGATCCAGATTCCAATCGGACAGGAAAACAGCTTCCGGGGCTTCATCGATCTCATCGAGATGCGGGCTATTCTGTACCAGGGTGGGGATGGGCGCTCTTTCGAGGTGACGGACATTCCCGCCGAACAGGAGGAAGAGGCCCGCAAGCAGCGCCACCTGCTGGAGGAAAGAGTCGCCGAGCTGGATGAATCCCTGATGGAGAAATATATCGAGGGGCAGCCTTTCTCGGCGGAAGAGATTCGGGCGGCGCTAAGGTCGGGGACCATCGCACTGGCGTGCCAACCGATTTTATGCGGCTCCGCGCTGCGCTATATGGGTGTCCAGGCCCTGATGGACGCGATCTGTGATTACCTGCCCGCTCCGCTGGATATCCCCCCGGTTGACGCCATCGATCCCGACAAGCCCGCCAAAACCATCAAACGCAAGTGCGATCCCGGCGAACCATTGGCGGCGCTGGTATTCAAAGTCACGGCGGACGCACATACCGACCTGCATTTCATCCGCATCTACTCCGGCGTGCTCAAGGCCGGCTCGCGCATTACCAACGTCGGCCGCAAGAAAAAGGAAAATCTACCGCATCTCTTTCGCATCTTCGCCAAGCGGCGGGAGAAGCTGGACAAAGCTTACTGCGGCGACATCGTAGCCGTCGCCGGACTCAAGGAAACGCAAACCGGCGACACGATCTGCGAAAACCGCGGCCAGGTTCTGCTTGAGCGCATCGAGTTTCCCGAGACGGTCATCAGCATGGCGATCGAGCCGCGCTCCTCGAACGACCGCGAGAGGTTGACCAACGCGCTCGATATGCTTTCCCGGTGCGATCCCACCTTTGACTACCGCGTGGAGCCCGAGACCGGCCAGACCCTGATATCCGGCATGGGCGAGCTGCACCTGGAGGTCATGTGCCATCGCATCGAGCGCGACATGGGCGTGCCCGTCCGGGTCGGCAAGCCACGCGTGGCTTACCGCGAGACCATCACCCACTCCGCCGCCGCCGAGGGCCGCTTCATTCGCCAAACCGGGGGCCGCGGCCAGTTCGGCGTGGTTCAGCTCCGGGCCGAGCCCTTCACGCCCGAACCCGGGCAGGAACATCTGCTTTTTGAAAGTGAACTGCCGGGTGGCGTAATCCGCCCGCGGTTCATCCCGGCTATCGAACAGGGCGCTCGGGGCGCGGCGACCAGTGGCGTCCTGGGCGGCTATCCGCTGACCAATGTCAAGCTGACCCTGCTGAATGCCGAAGAACATCCGGAAGATTCAACCGAAATCGCCTTCGAGAGCGCCGCCGCCATGGCCGTGCACAAGGCGTTGGAAGCCGCCGGCCCAGTGTTGTTGGAGCCGATCATGAAGGTCGAGGTCGTCACGCCGGAGGAATACTTCGGGGCCATCAATGGCGACCTGATGGTCCGCCGAGCCACGATCACGGCCACCACGATGCGCGCCAAGAACCACGTGATCACCGCGGAAGCGCCGCTGTCAACCATGTTTGGCTATGCGACCCAGTGCCGCTCACTATCGCAGGGGCGCGCGTCATACTCCATGGAGCCCTGCCGCTATGAAAAGATGCCGCTCGAATTGGCTGCGAAAGTCCTGGGAATCTTCTAAACTAAGATCATGAATCACACGCAACCGGTTAGTTTGAATCTGAATGTGCGGGGACTCAACAAGTCCGCCACTCTGGCAATCAGCGAGAGGGTTCACCAGCTCCGGCGACAGGACCACACCGTCTACAACATGGGACTCGGGCAGTCGCCTTTCCCGGTCCCGGTCTCCGTCGTCGAGGCCCTGCGCCTGGCGGCCCCGGAGAAGGACTACCTGCCGGTGCAGGGCTTGCGCGAGTTGCGCGAGGCCGTCGCCGATTTCCACCGCAAGTATGACCACGTCCAGGCCCATCCTGACCGCGTGCTCATCGGCCCCGGCTCCAAGGAACTGATGTTCCTGCTGCAATTAACTTATTACGGCGAAATCATCGTGGCGCCGCCCTGCTGGGTCTCATACCTGCCGCAAGCTCGGATCATCGGCCGCAAGGTCAGCCTGATCCAGACCAGCTTTGAGACCGGCTGGAAGCTGACGCCGGCGCAACTGCTGGAATCGTTCGAGATCGTCAATGACGACAGTCGCCCGCGCTTGCTGGTATTGAATTACCCCAGCAATCCCGTCGGCAATACTTACACCGCCATCGAGTTGCAGGAGATCGCGGAGGTCTGCCGGCGTTTTGATGTTGTTGTGCTGTCGGATGAAATCTACGCGGGGCTGCATCATCACGGCGAACACGTATCGATCGCGCAGTTCTACCCGCAGCGCACGATTATTTCGTCGGGATTGTCCAAGTGGTGCGGGGCGGGTGGTTGGCGGCTGGGTACGTTCGCATTTCCGCGCGAGCTGGACTGGTTGCTCGATACCATGGCGGCCGTCGCCAGTGAGACCTATACGTCCGTCTGCGCGCCGATCCAGCACGCGGCGGTGACGGCTTTCCGGGGCGGCGTGGACATCGAACATTACCTGTGGCACGCGCGCCGCATCCTGGCCGCGCTCGGCCAGCAATGCGCGCAACTCCTCGCGGACGCCGGCGTACGCGTGCATCCGCCCACGGGCGCGTTTTACCTGTTTCCGGATTTCACCCCTTTCACCGAGCAATTGAACCAGCGCGGCATTCACAACGGGACGCAGATGTGTGAGCGCCTGTTGGACGAGGCCAAGGTCGCCATGCTGCCCGGCGTGGCCTTCGCCCGTTCGCGGCGTGAGCTGACCGCGCGGCTGTCGCTGGTTGATTTCGACGGTGCCCGCGCCATGGCCGCCAGCGAGAACACCCCACTGCACGAACCGCTACCGGAAGACTTCGCGCGCCAATGGTGCGGTCAGGTTCTGGAGGGCATCGAAAAAATAGTCTCGTGGCTGGGCTGATATCTGCTGGTGCGAGAATCCCTTCTCTGCTGGTGCGAGAATCCCTTCTCGCACCCACATTCGCGGGAGTCCTTTCCCATGAGCGGGGCAGGTCGTTCTGCTGGTGCGAGAAGCCCTTCTCGCACCCCATTGGCAATCCCCTCCCGCGAGCGGGGCCGGATGGGAAGCCTGCTTCGTCGGGGCCGAGATGGGAATCTCGGCCCAGCGTTCACTCTGCCTACGGCGGCCAGTTGGGCAGGGGGGCTTTGCCGACGGGCTGTTGATTGGGCATGCCCTCGACGTATGAACCGTAGTTGGGGCTCCCACATGCGCTGCATACCGGGTGTCCGGGCATGCGCGGCGGCCCGCCGTCAGCGGGGATGACCAGCGCGGGCACGAACAATTTCTGGCAGTCGTAGCAGTACAACCAGGGGTAGACGGCGGTCTCCCCGCATTGCGGGCAGGTGAACGGGGCGTGCTCCTCGGCACCATGGCTGGCCGTGACCTCCGCCTGGCAGGCCAGGCAGATGCCCTTGCTACTGTACTCGGAGGGCAGCGTCGATGGGTTGAAATAGCCGGTCAGCAGATAGCCGGAAACGCCTAGCGCCACGACGATCACGATGACGGAAATCAGGTTCTTCTGTTTTTTTTCCATACCCTACCGCCTGTCGATGGAGTTGTTGGGCAATTTTCGCCACGTATCGTTCGCGGTCCGCCACACCGCGCTGAGCGGTTCCGGGAAGTCATACGGCACAACGTTGTTGCCAACACCGAGACGCTTGCCACGAATGTCATACTGGCGTGTGTACCACCATTCGGGATACCGCCCGGTAGTGCCTGCGTCGTTGGGTTCGTTGGCCCACTCCTCGACCAGGCCCGGTTGGCCGTCCGCGCCGTACTTGTCATCGATCGCGCGCCAGCCACTCTCGCCCGGCAGCCACGTGAAGCTCTTGGTTGTATCCACCGTACGATACAGTAGGTCCTCTTGCACATTGTCAGTCATGCCCGGGACGCGCGGGGTGAGTTTGGCCACGTGGCCATCGCAGTATAGCGCGTTAGCGCTTAAATCCGCGCCGTGCCGCCAGCCGACCATCGTGCCAGAGTCGGTTGGCCAACCGACCGGATCGGGGGCGGTGCCCATGATCTTGGGGGCCATGAGCCAGGTGGCGTTGAGCGAGCCGAACCAGCACCACCAGCCGTCAATGGCGTAAACCTGACGGGCAGTGTCCTGATAGCGATCCTTGCGGAAATTGAAGTGCATGTGCACGTTCAACGCGTAGCTGGTGCGAACACCGGCGCGCGGCTGCTCGCCCACGCCCATGGTCCGCACGAAGCTCTTCTCCCATTGCTCGCCCCGGCGGCGCGTGACGTCGTCGGGCCGCTGGTCCTTCGCGCACAGGCCGGCTTTCGGATCGCTGAGGTAATCCAGGTCAAACAGCACATCGACCCAGGTCAGCATGTACTCCTGAGTGGGTTTGGGCGGAAAGACAGCGCCGTCATCCCAGGTCGGCCCGTACTCGTTGTTCTCGGCGTAGCACGCGTGCACGGCCTGGCCGATCGAATGCAGCGATGTACCGCAGCGCAGAGTTTTGGCTTGTTCGCGCGCCGCTCCCAGTGAAGGCAACAGGATCGAGATCAGCAAGGCGATAATGGCGACGACGACGAGCAACTCGATCAACGTAAAAGCACGGGCGCCACGTTTTGGGCGGTGATATCCGGACATTTTAAGGCTCCTGCGGTTGCCAATCGGGGTGTGATCAGCCACCTGCGTTCAAAATACGGGCTGTCGGATCATATCGGTCCGAATTTCTCGCTTTCTTGATTATATGCGGACGTTACCACCCGCGACAATGTCGCGGTGCTACCAGGGGTCCCTGCCACTAACATACCACACGCACTAAAACAGGACAATAACATCTTTACTGTGATCATAGTGTCCAGTATAATGAAAGATCGTGGGCAAGGGTACTATGGAAGGCCAGGGCGAAAGAATGCGTTCGGCCACCAAAGTTGTGCCTGTTTGTTAAGTGGTATGACCGTGTACAGGTGACACACACGGACGTGCGTGTAATGCCCGTGCCGAGGTTTGTGTTGTCTCAAACGGGCTCGTGGTTTGTATTGGATCAAGTTACCAGTTAGGAATTCAGGGGTCAAAGAAGGAGTGCACTGATGGGGCGATCTTTATTGTGGTTATTCCCATTGCTGGGAATGCTGGCCGTTTCGGCCGGGGCACAACCAGTCATGGATGGCGTGGCTGAATCGACATATTGCGATGCCATCGTGGTACAGGACACGCAAACCAGTTTCGGCGACTCGCAGATTGGACAGTACGACCAGGCCAGCGGCTCCGAGTTGGACGGCGCGTTTGCCACGGTTCACGACGGTATCCTGTATCTCGTGTTCGCGGGCAATCTCGAGACCAATGGCAACAAGCTCGAGCTCTTTTTCGACACGCGGGCCGGCGGGCAGAACCAACTGCTCGGTATTGAGAACCCCGATGTCGACTACGGCGCCCTCCAGCGCATGGGCTATCTCGACGCCGAACACCCCGGCTTCAAGTTCGAGACCGGCTTCGAAGCCGATTTCTACGTCACGGTTACCAACTACAACAACGAGGTTGTTCAGGTCCATGTAAGCTATGCCGAGCTTTACGTCGACGCGGGAAACCCCGGCGTGGGCTACTACCTCGGCCAGGGACTCACACGATGCGAGACGAATGGCGGTGAGCTGACCGGCGGCAACGCACCGTTTACGGCCTACTGCACGCTCGATAACAGCAATACCGCGGGCGTCGATGGCGGCTTCGGAGTCGGCAACGGGGCCGGCGTGAACACGGGCGTTGAACTGGCCATTCCGCTGTCGGCTTTGGGTGATCCCACCGGCGACTTCAAAATCTGCGCCTTCATCAACGGCCAGCAGCACGACTTCGTCTCGAACCAGGTACTGGCAGGTATCTGGGGCAATCCCTCCGACCACCTGGGCGACCCGCGGCTGGTCGATCTGTCGCTCATCTTCTGGAATCAGTTCTTCACCGTGCCAATCGTCACGGATCCCTGTGGCGCTTGCTGTATCGGTCAAACCTGCAGCATCCTCACCGCCGCGGCTTGTGCCGGTACGGGCGGTACCTACCTGGGTGACGGCGTGAGCTGTGATGGGAATCCTTGCGACACGATTCCGACCGGCGCCTGCTGCCTGGTGGGCCTGTGTGAAGTCATGACCTCAGACGCGTGCGACACCGCCGGCGGGGCCTACCTCGGCGACGGCACCGGCTGTGACATCGCCTGCGATTGTCTGGCTTACGGCGCCTGCTGCGTAGGCACCACCTGCTCCGTCATCACCGAGGAAGACTGCACCTTACAGGGCGGCGATTTCCTCGGACCGTTTACCGATTGCAGCGCTGATCCTTGCGCCACCGGCGCCTGCTGTGTTGCCGGCCCGGAGCCCTGCATCGAGGTCCGCGAAGAGGTTTGCCTCGAACAGGACGGCGTGTACCTCGGTGACGGCACCGATTGCACTGACGATCCGTGCAGTCAGGGTGCTTGCTGCATCGGCAACCTGTGTTTCATCGTCCGCGACACCGATTGCCTCTGGCTGGGCGGTGTCTACCAGGGTGACCTGACCGAATGCCTCATGGAAACCTGTGGCTCGCCGGAAATGATCCCGACCATTGACGGTTCCTGCGAGCTGCTCTACTCCGGTCCGGCCCTGTCCGTTCAGGATACTTCGACCGGCTTCGGCGATTCCCGCCAGGGTGAGGTCGATTTCGCGAGCGGATCCGAGCTGGATGTGGTTCGGGCGCGTATCGCCAATGGCCGTGTGTACATCTGTCTGGCCGGCAACCTCGAGTCCAATTACAACAAACTCGAGCTGTTCTTCGACACACGACCCGGCGGACAGAACCAGCTTCGCGGCGACAATCCGGACATCGACTGGAATGGCCTGAACCGCATGGGCGACGACCTCAATACACCCGAGGTCGAGGGCCTGATGTTTGATACCGTCTTCGAGGCCGATTTCTGGATGTGCGTTACGGGCGGTAGCGACCCCTACCGGCTCTACGTCAACTACGCGGAACTCTATGTCGACGAGTTGAACCCCGGCGTGGGGCACTATCTCGGCCAAGGCCGGGCGGCAAACTACACGCACGGCGGGCTGCTGGACCGCGATCCAGGTGCCGCTACGCCGTTCATCGTGCTTTGCACGATTGATAACAGCAACGTGGATGGCGTGAACGGCACGCCCCCGTTCGATCCGCTGATCGAATTCCCCGAGGACGTTACCACCGGCCTCGAATTTTCGATTCCGCTCGAGGCACTGGCCATCCCGGTCCCGGCCGACCCGACCGAGTTCCCATCGTTGAAGGTCTGTGTCTTCGTCAACGGTCAGAGTCACAACTGGATGTCCAACCAGGTGCTCGGTCCGCTGGGCGGACTGGAGAATCTGGTTGAACCGCGCGAGGTGGACTTCAGCGCTATCGATGGCGATCAGTGGTTCGGTATCGAATGGTGCACCGGCCAGTTGAAGGGCGACTCGAACTGTGACGGAGCGGTCAACTCTTACGACATTGACCACTTCATCACCGCCGTTGGCGGTAAGGAAGCCTGGGATGCCCGCTGGGGCACTTCGTGCGACTTTTACTGCGTTAATGACATGAATGGTGATAACGAAGTCAACTCCTACGACATCGACGGCTTCATCGCCGCGGTCGGTGGTGGTGGCTAATTGGTAGGTTAAAAGCGTGTGGCGGCCGCCAGCCTGGGGGCTGGTGGCCGTCGCTCGGAGTTTATAATTCCCTGCTCGAGGAAGAGGAAAGGGAAAAGGAGAAGGAGAGAGATTATGAAGAAACTTGCGTTGTCGATTATGTCCGTGGCAATCCTGGCGGCGCTGCCCGCGCTGGCAGACTACTACATCGCCGGCGATTTCAACGAGTCATGGAACCCCGGTCACCCCGACTACATGATGCAGGACATGGGCGGTGGGGTCTATGCGAAGACGCTTACCGGCGAGAGCGAAGGAACCCACTATTTCAAGGTCACCGACGGAACCTGGGACAACGCGTGGCCCAGCAGCAACGCCAAGGGGTATGCCCCCGGTGGCGAACTGACGCTCTATTTCTACGAGGGCGAGCACTTTGACGGCTGGACTCCGCAGTTCAACCGCGTCGGCCGCGAAGACCGTGGCCTGGCCTGGGAAATCAAGGGTGCGTTCAACAATTGGGGCGAAGCGGTTGTCATGTCCTACGACGCGGGCATCTACTCGGCCGTTGTCACCTTCCCCGAGGCCGGCTACAAGGAGTTCAAGTTCCGCGCGCCCGAGGGCGGCGATAACTGGGCCAACGAGGTCGGTTACGAAGGTGGCTCCAATAACATCGGCATCGACATCGCCAACCCCGGCGATCCGATCCTGATGGAGCTGGACGTGCTGGGCGGTCGCTATAACCTGACCCTGATCCCCGAGCCGGCTTCGCTGATCCTGCTGGCCCTGGCCGGGTTGGTATTGCGTCGCCGTTAGGAACCGCACACACGGCTTTTTGTGGTCGTATGTGCCATGGATGAACAATCCCGCGGGCGAGTCCCTCATACAGAGAGACCCGCCCGCGTTTCGTATTCACCCTTTGTGCCCTTAGTGTCTTTGAGGTTCGCGGTCCCCGCTACCCCTTCACCGCTCCTAACTGCAAGCCGCCGACGAACTGCTTCTGCGCCATGAAGAACAGCACGATGCAGGGGATCATGGTGACGATGCTGGCGGCCATCAGCCAGTGGGCGTCGCGGAAGTCGCCGTACTGGTTCTTGAACGAGTTCAGCGCCACCGCCAAGGTCATCTGGTGTTCGCTGTGCAGGTAGATCAGCGGGCCCAGGAAGTCGTTCCAGACAAAGATGAACACGAAAATCGCCGTGATGGCGATCACCGGCCGACACATCGGCAGCATGATCCGCCACCAGATGCCCATGTGACCGCAACCGTCGATCCGCGCCGCCTCGACCAGCGCTTCGGGCACCTGCGCGAAGAACTGGCGGAACATGAAAACATAGAACGGCGTGCCGAAGAACATCGGCACCACCAGCGGCAGGATCGTGTCGATCCACCCAAACCAGCGAAACATGATGAACATCGGGATCATCGTCACTTGCGGCGGCAACATCATGGTCGAGATCATCAGGATAAACAGCGGCCCGCGCCCCCGAAACCGCAGCCGGGCAAACGCATACCCCACCAGACTGCACGAGAGCACCTGTCCGACGACACTCAGGATCGTGACGACCACGGTATTGGCGAATGCGTCCAGGAAGCCACGATAGCGACTGGCGAAATCGCGCGTATCCCAGATCAATCCGGCGGCCAAGCCGTGCGGACGCTCGTCGACATCCAGTCCGGCCCCACTGGTCCCCATGTGTGAAAGCGCCTCGGGGTAATTCCGCCAGTTGCCAAACCGCGGCCACCAATTGAAATCCGTCGCGCTGGTAGCCGCCGCACTCGCCTCGGCCGGCGTCGAGAAGCTGACGCAGACCATCCACCAGAGCGGGAACAGCATGATGATGCTGCCGGCGAGGAGGATGGCGTAGATGGCGACTTTGCTCGGCTTCATGATCTCTCGCGTTCGGTAGGGGAGGATTGAGGATTGGGGATTGAGGATTGAGCGGAGGTGCCACGCCCGTCTGCCCGACGGGCGGCTTCTCCGCCTAGTGACCGGATCAAGCCCTTGAGCATGCGCCCGATTTCGTCGAGTTCCTCTAGCCCCGCCTCGGTTTCATCCGTGTTTCCGAAACCCAGCTCGCGAGCGAGCATCAATTGGGTCTCTACCTCAGCCAGCGAGCCCTTTGCCATCCACAGGAACCGCACGTAGTCGCGCGTCGTGTCACGACTATGTCCTTCGGCAATATTGCTCGGTATCGAGACGGCTGCGCGGCGCACCTGCACGACAAGCCCAAACCGCTCGTCCGCAGGAAATGACCGTGAAAGCCCGTACACTCGCTTGCACAGGTCAAACGACCGCTGCCAGACCTTCAGTTCCTTATACGACCGCAACATCGCGCTTCCCCTTACGACTCAATCCTCAATCCTCGATCCTCACTCCTACGTCCTCAGCGCCTCGTAATACACAAACCGCTTACTCCCCCACATCAGTGACAACGTCAGTCCCAGAATCACAATCAACAGCAACCATGCCAGTGCGGACGCATACCCCATTTCATGCAAGTCGAAGGCCTGGTTGTATAGGTACAGTACGTAAAAGCGGGTCGCATCGCCGGGGCCGCCGGCGGTCATCACGTAGGCCTGCGTGAAGATCTGGAACGACGCGATCACCGCCATGATGGTGTTGAAGAAGATCACCGGGCTGAGCATCGGCAGCATCACGTGCCGGACGCGGTGCCGCCAGCGGGCCCCGTCAATCGACGCGGCTTCGTAGAGGTCCTTGGAGATGCCCTTCAAGCCGGCCAGGTAGATCATCATGCTGCCCCCTACCATCCAGAAGTTCATAATCACGAACGCCGGTACCGCCCACGTCTCGGCGTCCTTCTCGAACCAGCGCGGGGCATGCCAGCCAAACCACACCAGAACAGGGTTGAGCAGTTCGTTCAGCATCCCATTTTCATGGTGGAACACCCACTTCCACAGGATTGAGATGGCCACACCCGCCAGGACACTCGGCAAGTACCACGCCGCCCGGAAGAAGCGGATTCCCGGAATCTCACCGTTCATCAGCATCGCCGCGACCAGGGCCGCAAGCTGCCCGAGCGGTACAGCCAGCAAGGCATATAGTGCGGTTACCGCAAGTGATTTACTGAAGCCGGCGTCATGGTATATTTGATTCAGATTCCCAACCCCCACCCATTCCGCTTTGTCCAGCGTCGCCAATCCGCTCCAGTTCGTAAACGCCAAGAGCAGCGATAGCACCACTGGAAACGCCATGAAGAGCAGAAACCCGATCACCCATGGGCTGACCATGCTCATGCCGGCTTGCTCTTCACGAAACGCGATCCGGCTCGGCCGGCGGCGCCACCAGAACACCCCCACCACCAGCACGCCAATCACCACGGGGATGATGATCCCCAGCGCTATCGACCGCCACGGCACGCGCGGATGGTAACCATACGTCGCGTCAACACGCCGAAACTCCTCCCACTCCGCCTGTACGTCGGCCAGCACCGGCGCGGTCTCCCGCCGGCCGATCTTGTAGATTTCCTCCATGCGTTTGCGGAGCTTGTCGAGATATTTCGTATGCGACGGCCAGTCGATCGGCCGGGCATACGGAACCATGTCAAGATAAACCCGGTCGTTAAACGGCTTGATGGTCGGATCGGTGAACGCCTTGCTCTCCGCCACGCGAATCATGGTCGGAATTGCCAGCCCTGCCTCGGAAACCAGCCGCTGGCCCTCCTCGCCGCTCAGGTACCGGATCAGCAGCCACGACTCATCCGGCTGTGTCGTCTTGGACGACATCGTCCACGCCGACGTGAAGATACCGTTGACGGGCGCGTGGCCCTCGGCGTGGGGCAGCGGCGCGAAATCCCAGTCAAAATCCGTGATCAGGCGGTAAATCGGCACTTTCCAGCGCCCGAACGGCCCCGCCATGCCGATCCGTCCCGACAGAAACGGCTCCTCACCGGTCTCAAGCTGCGTTTTGGCGCTGCGCAGCGCCCGCGTGTTCTCCTCGAACCAACCGCGCAAGCGATCCAACGTCTGCACCAGGCGCGGCTCGGTGAAATCAAACGTGTCGAAGCGGTCGTACGTGAAGTCTACGCCGTGCGTCCAGCAGAACAGCCGCAGCATCGGCTCCCAGGTGACGCAATCGGCCCCGAAGCAGCCCTCAAGCTGTCCGATCTGGCGGGCCGTCTCGATGAACTCTTCCCAGGTCCACCCGTCCAGCGGTGGCTCAGGCACACCAGCCTTCCTGAAAAGGTCCTTGTTGTAATAGAAGCCAACCGTCGTGAAGTCCTTGGCGATGGCATACAGCGGCCCCTGGCCAATCGTCTTACCGTCGAAGCGGAACGTGTCGATCACGTTCGTGTAGAAATCGTCGAACAACAGGGCGTCCGGATCGCCGGCTTGCTGGTCGCGCTCGATGAACGGCTCCAACTCGGCCAGCAGCCCCTTGTCGGCCCAGCCGGCGATGCGCTCGTAGCCGAGCTGAAAAACGTCCGGCGGATCTCCCGCCGCCACCATCGTCTGCACTTTGGTCTTGAGCGCCTCGGCCCCGCCGGGATGAATCCGCTCGACCTGAATATGCGGGTATTTCTTCTCAAAGCCCTCGACCAGCCGCTTGACGATCTCGGCCTCGCGATCGTCGCCCCAGTGCACCAGGCGCAACGTGATGCGATCCGCCCGGTCGTCGGCCCGCAGGAACGGCCGCGCTATCACCCAGCCGAACGCCCCACAGATGATTATGATCGCGACCACCGTCACAGCGGCACGCAGGGCGAGTACAATTTGCCTGGTCACGTTTCCAGTCAAGCGGTATCCAGTATGCTTTGCTGGTCCAACGGCGACTGCGACCACAGTCGCCGCTCGTTCGACATAGACACAGGAGTATAGTTTCCGCCATGAATTGCTTCAAACACAGCCACATACAACCAATATTGTTGGGCATTATTTCTCTGAGCGTCATTACGTCCGCGCCGGTCAGTGCTGGGGGTTGTCAGGCCGCCGAGCAGTGGCCGCCCGTACCACCTTTGAAGGTGGCCCCGGATCGCGAGACGGGCCCCGTACCACCATCAGTAGCTGTCGAGCCAATCCGAGCCGGACGCTGGCAATGCACATTTCGATTCCAGCCACCGGCAGCGGCTCGGTCGGTCGCTTTGGCTGGCACGTTCAATGGCTGGAATCGGACCGCCACCCCCCTGAAAGGACCGGACGCCGAGGGCTACTGGTCAGTGACCATCGACCTGGGAGCCGGTAAGCATCTGTACAAGTTCGTGGTCGACGGGCAACGCTGGTTCCCCGATCCGAAAAATACGGACAACGAAGACGACGGCCACAATGGGCACAACTCGGTGTTGCGCTTGGGACGGCGAGCAATTATGAGTGAATCAACGGGGCGGGGCGGCGATGGCGAGATCAACGCCGACGCCCTTGAACATCGTCCCAACGATCCACGCTTCTTCCAGCCCCTGGCCGCCGACCTGGTCCTGGTTCGGCTACAAACGTTGGCGCACGACGTGGCCCGCGTCCAGTTGGCCATACGTGGTGCCGGGCTGACCGAGATGCACCTCGTACACCAGGATTCCCTGACTGCGCTGTACGAAGCCCAGGCGCGCCTGCCGAAGCCGGATGACGGCCGCGTCCACACCGTGCACTACGCCTTCGTACTCGACGACGGCGGCCAACCCGCCAGCGCCCCGCACACTTACGCCCGCAGTTTCACAAACGAGAACATATTCGACACGCCCGACTGGGCCAAGAACGCCATCTGGTACCAGCTTATGCCCGACCGCTTCCGCAACGGTGATCCGGCCAACGATCCGCCGCACACGCGGGTCTGGACCAGCCATTGGGAGACGCGCTCACCCTGGGAAAGCCCGGACGAAAATCACTTCCGCCACTTCGACCTGACCTCGCGCTACTACGGTGGTGACCTCGCCGGCCTGGAGGAGAAGCTGCCTTACCTGCGCGACCTGGGCGTCACGGCCCTCTACCTGAACCCGGTCTTCAAGGCCGATAGCCACCACAAGTACGACGCCACGAACTACATGCACATTGATGACCACCTCGGCACGCTGGGCGATTATGAAAAGGTAGCCGCTGAGGAGGACCTGCTCGATCCTTCCACCTGGCAATGGAGCAAATCCGATCGGCAATTCCTACGTTTCATCGCCAAGGCCCATGAGCTGGGCTTGCGCGTAATCATCGATGGTGTCTTCAACCACGTCGGTCGCCCGCACCCGGCGTTTCAGGATGTGCTGGCCAATGGCCAGAACTCACGCTTCGCCGACTGGTTCGACGTCACCTCCTGGGAGCCGTTTGAGTACAGCGGCTGGGGCGGTTTCGGCGAATTGCCCGAATTCAAAAAGAGCGCCACCGGCCTGGCCAGCGAGATGCTCAAACAGCACATCTTCAACGTCACCCGCCGCTGGATGGACCCCAATGGCGACAGCGATCCATCCGACGGCATCGACGGCTGGCGGCTGGACGTGCCGAATGAAATCCCCATGCCCTTCTGGGTCGAGTGGCGCGCAGTGGTTAAATCCACCAACCCGCAAGCCTACATCACCGGCGAAATCTGGGACCAGGCCGCCATGTGGCTTGACGGCAAGCACTTCGACGCCGTCATGAACTACCCCTTCGCCCGCGCCGTCGTGGCCTGGATCATGGACCGCGATCAGAAGATATCGGTCAGCGAGTTCGACCGGCGGCTGAAGGAGTTGCGGCTCTCTTATCCGGTTCCAGCCACGCTGGTCATGCAGAACCTGATGAACAGCCACGACACCGACCGCTTGGTCTCGATGGCCCTCAATCCGGACCGGGCCTACGACCACGCCAACCGTCTTCAGGACAACGGCCCGGACTACAACACCTCCAAGCCGGCGGCCGAAGCGTATGCCCGGGCGCGCCTGGTGGCCTTGCTGCAGATGACTTATGTCGGGGCCCCGATGGTCTACTACGGCGACGAAGCCGGCATGTGGGGAGCGGATGATCCCGGCTGCCGCAAACCCATGCTCTGGGACGATCTTGAATCCTACGAGAATCCCGCTGAGAACCACGTCATGAAGGATCACCGGGAGTTCTATCGGCGGGCCATCGCCCTGCGGCGCGCCCACCCGGCACTGCGCACTGGCCTGTTTCAAACGCTGCTGACCGACGATCGGGCCGACGTGTGGGCGTTCCTGCGCTGGGACCGCGACGAGCAACTAATCGTCGTACTCAACGCCTCCGACCAACCGCGCGACGTGACGATCACCCTGCCAAGCCATTCACCCAATATCTGGACCGGCGTGTTCGGAGCCGAAGGACACTACCCGGAGACGGACCGCACACTATCAGTCAAGGTTCCCGCGATCAGCGGCGTGGTCCTGCACGCGGCGACGCCGAAGTAAAGGGAGGGCGAGGCTCCTGCCGAGCCGACGGGACATGCGGCTCAGCGGGAGCTTCGCCCTCCCATTGCGCGCCGCAGCCCGACTGACTCAACCGCCGAGGATGGCGATGAATGAGTCGATGTCGTAAGCATTGACTTCGCCGTCGCGGTTGCAGTCGGCCAGGTCGCGCTCACAGTTCGGATACTGAGTGTCGTAATCGCACGCGGGACTCAGCGCACAGATGAACCCGTCGATGTCGTAGGCGTTGACCACCCGGTCACAGTTCATGTCGCCGAGCGGATTGAGTGTCACGACCGCGTATTGCTCGCCCGGAATTGCCGTGAGATCAGGCGTCATTCCGAGATTGCCGTAGCCGCCGCCCAGACCCGGCAGCCACTGGTTGCTGATTTCGCCATTCGAACGCATCAGGAACGCGACCAGGCCGATACCGCCGGTGGCATCGGGCGACACGCCGATGTCCGTGTGTGGCATGACCATCTCGAAGCCGGTGGTCGCCGTGGCCGCCCCGGAGGCGTCCGTGTCAGTGACGCCGGCCGTGTTGGTGTTATCCAGCGCGATTTCCATCTGGTTCGGATTCGAGCCACCCAGCAGGAAGCCATCGCCGTCGTTGACCGTGCCTTGTCCGCGATACGTCTTGTTGTTGCCGCCGCCCGTCAGCAGCTCAAACTGATCGACGTAGATGTTGTCCGCCCAGGCGTTGACGAAGATCAGATGGTCCGGTGCGAAGCCGGTGTCGAAGCGCAGGCCGCTGAGTTGATCCGGACCGAACGGTGGCGGCGCGGTGTCACCGAGGTTCAGCAGGTTCTGGCCGCCGGGGACCGTGTCGAAGAACAGCGCCAAAGCCGTGCCATCGGTGTCCAGATTGCCGGTCATGCCGATGAGCAGGCCGTCTGCCTGCGGCTGTACGAACAATTGGTTCAGCTCGGATATGTTATCGCCCAGACCGGTGGCGTTGTCCTGCGTCGCCACCAGCGCTGCCGGGCCGAAGTCGGTCGGAATCTCGCGACCGTCCACCTGTGACTGCGGCGGGGCCGGCGGATCGAGCGCGACCTCCAGGATCAAGTAGCCGTATGCCGGCAGGCTCAGCGGGTAGCTCGACTTGTTCGCGTCGGTGATCGGCGGCAGGGACTGTCCGGAGATGACATCGACGGGCGTCGTTGTGCCGCCCGGGATGTCAAAGCCGGTCAAGTCCAGCGCGATCGATTGTGACTGACCGTTCAGGTTGATGACCACGAGCAGTTGCTGTTGTTCATGGTGCCGCAGGAACGCCCAGACGCGCGAGCTGCTGTTCGCGACCGAGTGATACTGACCGCGCCGCAGCCCGACGTGCGCCTGGCGCGTCGCGATCAACAGCTTGTATTCCTCGAACAGCGATCCCGGCACGCCGAGTTGCTCCTCGACGCTACGGCCGTCGTTGTTCTGCGCGTAGCGATTGGCGTAGGCCTGGCTGTTCAGCACGAAGTAGTTGGTCATCGGCGGGCCGGCGACGGCGTTCCACTTGAATGGCTCGCGCATCGGGATATCGGCGGCGTCTCCGGTATACTCGCTATGCTTGACGCCGAGCATGCCGATCTCGTCGCCATGATAGATAATCGGCGGGAAGGGCTGCGTCAGCAGCACCGCCGCCGCGGCCTTGGCTTTCTCGAGGCTGCCACCCAGTACGGACGTGAGCCGGTCCACGTCGTGGTCGCTGATGATGCCCATGAACAGGCCGCCTTCCGGCAGAGCCGCCACGGTCGCCTCCATCTGGCTGTAGAGCGGGGCGGCGTACTCATTGGCCAGCGCGTCGCGGGCGGCGAACTCGAACGGCTTGGTCATGGTCGCGTCGTGAGCCGGCAGCAGCTCGGCCCCGTGGCTACCCCAGTCGGCCTGCTCGGCGAACGTGAACACGTCCGGGTTGACGCTCTGCAACGCCTGTTTCCAGGGGATCCAGAAGTCGTCGAGGTTGTAGCCCCAACCGTTGGGTCCTTCCGGATAGTTCTCCCACACGTGGTCCAGGCGATAGCCGTCGATGCCGTCGCTGGGATCGCCGTCATCATCAGGATCAAGCCAGAATTGCGACCACTCCGTCACCATTGCGACCGGGTTCGCATTGTTCAAGTTCCAATGCACGAAACGCACCGTGTCGCCGTTCCAGGTGGTGAACGTCGAACCCAGGAACGTGTAGTTGCCGGGATCGTTGAACGCGAACCAGTCGTCGTACGGGCTGGACGGATTGCCGTACGCATCCTGGAACCACGCGTTGTCGCGGTTGATGCCGTACACCACGAAGTCCACGAAGACCTTCATGTCGCGCGCGTGGGCCTGCTGCACGAAGTTCAAGAACTCCACCTGCGTCCCGAACCAGGGATTCAACTCATCGGCCCGGTTGTGCTGGTAACCGTGATAGGCCGGCGACGGAAAGATCGGGTTCATCCAGATCGCTGTTACGCCCAGCTCTTCCAGGTAATCCAGCGAAGCCGTCATGCCGTCGAAGTCGCCGAAGCGGTACGTGTCGTTATCCGCGTCGCGCCAGGCGATCGGCATGAAGTGGTAGAAGATATCGTCCACCGGCGCGCGGTTATTTCGGGATTGAGCGGCGGCGCCAGTGGCCGCCAGAACCACCGCGACAAAACCAACCAGTCGCTGTACTAACATGGTACGTATCCTGCCTTTACCTCGTTCCCCTACACTCGATTGTATCGATTGGACATCCGCTGGCAAAGACAAGTATGTGCCGCGTGCTCACGCCGACACCGCCGGCTATACTTGCTCGCCGGTATATAAAGGAGCACGGTCATGGCAGATAGACCAATTCGCCGCACGAAACGTCGCGGTTTACGGGCGGACGATATATTCGGTCGTGTCGCCGCTCTGGCGCGCAATCTGTGGTGGAGTTGGAATACCGAACCGCAACGCCTTTTTGCCGCCCTCGATCCGGTATTATGGGAGGCCACCAACCACAATCCGCTTGAATGCCTGGCTCAACTCTCCAGCGACAGACGCGCGGAACTCCTCCACGACGACACATTCATCGATCAACTGGCCAACTGCGAAGACGAGCTGGAACGCTATCTGCGGGCTGAAACATGGTTCCGCCGCGGTGCCGGTTCCCGGCCAAAACGCCTGCAAGTGGCTTATTTCTGTGCCGAGTTCGGCCTGCACGAATGCCTGCCCCTATACGCCGGCGGATTGGGGATCCTGGCCGGCGACCACTTGAAATCGGCTTCCGACCTGGGCGTGCCGCTCGTGGGCATCGGCCTGCTCTATCGGTGCGGGTACTATCAGCAAGCTCTGGATCGGAGCGGGGCAACACAAGCCAGCTTCCCGGAATACGACTTTACCCGCCTGCCGATCAGTGACATTCGACAAAAGATCGCAATCCCGCTCGGGCATCGCCGGTTACGCGCGCGCATCTGGAACGTCCAGGTCGGCCGCGTGCCACTCTATCTGCTCGACACCGACCTGCCTGAAAACACTCCCCGGCAGCGCGCCATCACCCGCGCGCTCTACGGCGGCGATAACCAAACGCGCCTCCAGCAGGAAATTATCCTCGGCATCGGCGGCGTGGTGGCGCTTGAGAAACTTGGCATCCGACCGACGGTCTACCACCTCAACGAAGGACACGCCGCCTTCTGTGCCCTGGAACGGCTGCGGCGCTATCGCGCGTCTGGGCTATCTCTCTCAAAGGCCAAGGAGCGCGTCCGCTGTTCGACAGTATTCACGACGCATACGCCGGTGCCCGCCGGGCATGACCGCTTCGCCCCAGCGCTGGCTTGGCGCTACCTGGGACCGCTGGCCGAGTCGGCGGGGCTCGCACGGCGGGAGCTGTTGGCTCTGGGGTGTGAAGATTCCGACGACAACCGCGAGCCCTTCTGCATGACCGTCCTGGCGCTGCGCCTGGCCGCGCGTTGCAATGGCGTCTCCAAACTGCACGGCGAGGTCTCGCGGCGGATGTGGCAGCACGTGTATGGCGTTTCCCGAGCATCCGAAGTCCCCATCGGACATGTCACCAATGGCGTGCACTGCCAAACCTGGCTCGCTCCCGAGATGGAACCCTTTTATCGCCGCTATCTTCGGCCCCGCTGGGTCGGTGCCAAACCGCGGGATGACTGGTGGCGGCGGGCTGGGAATATCCCGCCAGCGGAATTGTGGCGAGCGCGCGGTCAGCTTCGGCGGCGCCTGGTACATTTTGTTCGCCAGCGCCTGCTCGAACAGATCAGCCGGCGACTGGGGCCGCTGGAAGATCTGGTGAACGCCTATGAGACGCTGGACGAAGACGCCCTGACGATCGGCTTTGCTCGGCGTTTCGCCACGTACAAGCGCGCCCCACTGATCTTCCGCGATCCCAAGCGGTTGGCGGCGATTCTGAACAACCCACGCTGTCCGGTGCAGCTCATCTTCGCCGGCAAGGCCCACCCGCAAGACGCGGAAGGCCAGCAATTGGCTCAGAAAATCCACCAATACGCACGTCGCGCCGGCTTCGCCGGGCGGGTCGTGCTGCTGGAAAACTACGACATGCACGTCGGGCGCATGCTGACTTCCGGCTGCGATGTCTGGCTAAACAATCCCCTGCGACCCCAGGAAGCCTCCGGAACCAGCGGTATGAAGCCACCATTGCATGGCGGTCTGAACTGTTCGATTCTCGACGGCTGGTGGCCCGAGGCGTACAACCGTCATAATGGCTGGGCGATCGATGTCGGCCAAGCCCGCCGAACGCGTGCTGCCCAGAATCGCGCGGATGCCGAAGCTCTATATGATCTGCTCGAAAAGGAGATCGTCCCGCTCTTCTACCGGCGTGACAGCTCCGGCCTGCCCAACCGCTGGATCCGCCGCATGGTGGCCTCGATGCAGACCGTCTGTAGCCGCTTCAGCACGCACCGCATGGTGGCTGAGTACCTGCGGGATTACTACCTGCCGAGTTGATCGTGGCGCTCAGGCGTTACGGGCGCGCCGCGAGCGGCTCCAACACCTGGGCCGTCCGGGCCGGCAGGTATATCTGAATGCTATGGACACTGCCATGGCACGGTACGTCTTGCCAGGGATAAACCTGACCAACGTCCACAATGGCATGTCCCCCGAACCACAGATCGTCGGAATTAAGTACCAGCCGGTAATCGGCGGGCACTGGCACTCCACAACGGTAATCGGGATATGACCTGCTGGAATGAAAATTAAACGCGAAGATCAGCCCACCGCGGACGTATACCATGATTTTCTGATCCTCATCGCAATGCAACAACTCAGAGCGCGGCGCCGATAGCACATCATACTTTTTATCCAGGGCCATCAGCGCCCGGTCAAACGCCGCCAGGTCACGATAGCGCAGCAACTGGTCATCCACCAGTGACCACTGTCGGCGGGCATATTTATGGGAGAAATTGTTACCGGACCGGGGGAAATCAACCCACTCCGGATGCCCAAACTCATTGCCCATGAAGTTCAGATACGCTTCCCCTCCCAGTGTGTATGTGAGTAGCCGGATTATCTTGTGCAGGGCGATACCGCGCTCAATGACCGGATTCTGGCTGCCCTTGTTCATGTCCGCGTACATGTCCGCGTCCATCAGCCGAAATGCCAAGGTCTGGTCACCAACCAGCGATTGATCGTGTGATTCGGCGTAAGTCACATGCTTCTCACCGGCACGCCGATCGGTCAGCACGCGGTATAGCTCACCCAGCGGCCATTGCTCATCAGCTTTTTCCTTCAGCAGCCGAATCCAGTAATCCGGGATACCCATTGCCAGGCGGTAGTCGAAACCCAGGCCACCTTCCGCCAATGGCCGGGCTATACCGACCATGCCGGAGACATCCTCGGCGATGGTTATGGCGGCGGGCTTAAGTTCGTGCACCAGGTGATTGACCAGTTGCAGGTAGACCAGGGCATCATTATCGACACGGGGCGGGAAATATTCCGCATAACTGTCAAAAGGCCGACCCAGCCCGTGGTCGTGGTACAGCATGCTCGTCACGCCATCGAAGCGAAAACCATCAAAATGGTACTCTTCCAGCCAGAAACGAGCATTACTGAGCAAAAATCGCACAACCTCCCACTTGCCATAATCGAACAAGCACGAGTCCCACGCGACATGCTGACCACGTTCGCCCGCGTGAAAGTAGAGATGGCCGGTTCCATCAAGTTGGTTCAGCCCCTCCAGAACGTTCTTGACCGCGTGACTGTGCACCAGATCCAACAACACCAGCAACCCATGCCCATGTGCCGCGTCGATCAACGCCTTCAAATCCTCCGGCGTGCCGCAGCGTGACGTGGGCGCGAAGAAATTGCTGACCTGGTAGCCGAATGAACCGTAGTAGGGATGCTCCTGAATCGCCATCAGTTGGACGGCGTTGTAACCGGCGTCGGCAATTCGCGGCAGTACTTTGTCACTGAACTCGCGGTAGGTTCCAACCCGTGGCTCTTCCTGGGCCATACCTACGTGAGCCTCGTAGATCCGCGGACTGCCCTGGATCCCCGGCGAAACATGCCGCCATTCAAACGGTGTCGGTGGACACCAATACTGTCCCGTAAATTGAGTGCCGTGCGGCCCGTAGGTTACGCGGCGAATGTAAGCCGGGATGTGATCGCGCCGCCCCTGCTGACTGACCACATGCACCTTCACGCGGCCTTCATGAACCAAGCGGTCGGCGTACTCATCATCAGGAAGAAAGGTGCTCCAGACACCGAACTGATTACGCTCCAACGGATGGGCGCCACGGTCCCAGTCATTGAAGTCGCCAATCAACGCCAGACGCTGCGCGCCGGGAGCCCATTCTCGGTACCAGACGCCGGGATGATTCTCATGCGTACCACGATTGAAACCAAAATATTCATATCCACGGCTGAAGCTATCGAGAGAGCCCTCCTGGGCATGGATGGTCTGTAGGATGCGTTGATAGTTACCAAAGCGCTGTCGCAGAGCATCGGCGAATGGCTCCAGCCAGGGATCCAACGCGATCAGACCGGTGCCGTCAGGATCCGTGGGTGAATTGGGAACACCCATACACATACCTCATATAGTGAGACACACCTGCGCCCTACCGGCCGGATGTTACCACCTTTAGTGCCTGGAACTCCATAGCCCGAATAATCGGGTACCATCAGGAAACTTTCCGTAACCGGTTTTGCCGCCCGTGAATCGTACCGGCAGCTAGTGGACAAGTCATATTGGTAGTACATTACACAGCATGAACACGAACAAACAGAGTCCAACAGCGTGGCGCCCAGCGGCGCGGGTCTTGTTAGTAGTATTCCTTGTGCAACTCGGGCTGGGGGTGACCGATCTGGCAGCACAGGATAAATGGCCACCGGCACCACAACTGGAGCCCGTCTCAATGGCGGAGGATACCGCGCCATTACCGCGTTCAATCGAGGCCCAGCCCCTGGAGCCGGGCAAATGGCGCTGTACCTTTCACTATCGCCCCTCGGAGACCGTCCAAAAAGTCGTGCTGGCCGGCTCTTTCAACACCTGGGATCGCCAGGCGATTCCCATGCTGGGACCCGACGAGCATGGTGAATGGACCGTGCAGATCGAGCTGCCGACCAGTACTTACGAGTACAAGTTTCTGATTGACGGCGAGCAGTGGATCAATGATCCCATCAATCTCGACCAGGTCCCCGACAGCTTCGGCGGCTACAACTCGCTCGTGCGCCTTGGACGTCTGGCTCAAATGAAACAATCCCAGGCCCAACTCGGCGACGGCCGGATCGATACCCTCGGGCTGGCTCATCGGCCGACAACCGCACTCTATGTCCAGCAGCTTGACGAACATACCTTGTCCATCCGCTATCGCACTTTTGCAAACGATGTCCAGCAGGTCTGGCTGGCCATCAAGGATGGTGATCTGATCGAGATGCCCATGGTTTCCGAAGGCCCATTATTTGCCTATCGCGAAGCTCGCATCCCCATCCCAGCGACCAGAGACCGCATGCCCAACGTTCACAGTCTCGCCTATACCTTTGTGCTCGAGGACGGCACGCAGCGCGTGGGCGATCCGCACACGTATCACTACAGCCTCACCTCCAGCGGGCTGTTTACCGCTCCGGAATGGGCCCGGCATGCCGTCTGGTACCAGGTATTGCTGGATCGCTTCCGTAACGGAAATCCGGATAACGATCCGGACCCGGTCCACCCCTGGACCAGCGCCTGGTTCGAACCCGCGCCATGGGAGGAGCAGGGCGGGCAAACGTTCTATGATCTTTATGTCTTCGAACGTTTCTACGGTGGAGATCTGGATGGACTCGCCGCGAAACTGCCTTATTTGAAGAAGCTGGGCGTCAATGCCCTGTACCTGAATCCCATCTTCCAGGCCCCGTCCTACCACAAGTACGACCTCCAGGACTATCGCCACATTGACGATGGCTTCGGCGTTCGCGGCGAATACGAGCAGATCATCAAGCGGGAAGACCTGCTGGACTCGTCCACCTGGCAGTGGACCGCGTCGGACAAACGCTTCATTGAGTTCCTCAAACAGGCTCACGAGTTGGGTTTCAAAGTGGTGCTCGACGGCGTCTTCAACCACGTCGGCAGCCAGCACCCGGCTTTCGTGGACGTTTTGAAGAATAAACAAAACTCGCCCTACGCCGACTGGTTTGCCGTCACCTCCTGGGATCCGTTTGAATACAAGGGCTGGGCCGACTTCGCGCACATGCCCGTGTTTTGCAAGAACCGCTCCGGCTTCGGCAGTGATGCCGTACGCAAACACATCTTCGCCGTCACCCGCCGCTGGATGGATCCCAACGGCGACGGTGATCCCAGCGATGGCATCGACGGCTGGCGACTGGATGTGCCCAACGACGTGCCGCGACCCTTCTGGACTCAGTGGCGCAAGCTGGTCAAGGAGATTAATCCCGACGCCTTCATCACGGGCGAAGTCTGGAACCGCGCCAACCAGTGGCTGGATGGACACCATTTCGACGCGGTCATGAACTACGAATTCGCCCGCACGGCCGTCAAATGGATCTTCGACCGCCAATACAAGATCAGCGCCAGTGCCGCCGCCGCCCGGATGGCGGAACTGCGGCTGGCCTATCCCGCCGGCGCGGCTTGTGTCCTGCAAAACCTGATCAACAGTCACGACACCGATCGGCTGGCCTCGATGGCCCACAATCCCGACCGTGAATATGACCGCCAGAATCGCGTGCAGGACAATAATCCCGATTACGACAATACCAAGCCAGCGCCCGCGGCTTACGCCCGCGCCCGGCTGGCGGCGCTGCTCCAGATGACCTACGTCGGAGCACCTTTGATCTACTACGGCGACGAAGTGGGTATGTGGGGTGCCGATGATCCGAGCAACCGCAAGCCGATGCTTTGGCAGGACCTCCAGCCCTACGACCAGCCCGCGGAGAACGCGGTGCTGGTCGAGCAACTCGAGTTCTACCGACAGGCCCTGGCTTTGCATAACACGCACAGCGCTCTGCGGATTGGATCATTCAAAACTCTCCTGACCGATGACGAAGCGGATGTCTGGGCCTTCCTGCGCAGCGACGCCGGTGAACATGTGCTGGTGGTGCTCAACGCCTCGGAACTGCCCCGTGAAGTGCGGATTCCCCTGCCCGCCGATGCCCCCGCCAGTTGGCGCACGGTATTGGGTGAAGGTGGCGAACAAGCCGCCACGAACGGCCAATTGACAATTCAAGTCCCCGCCATCGCCGGCGTGGTCCTGGAAGCCCAGGGCAGTTAGCGAGAGTAACAGAGCTTGGTAGACCAGTAAATTTGCTCAAATAAGCCTTCCCCACTCTTGTAACGGTATGTTGGGTGAGGGGAATTGTAGTATGTTTCAGGCTGTATTCAGTGCTACGCCAGGACCCAATATTTTTCCAAATCAACTACTAGCTTACGCTGTTAGAAGCAGGCAATTCACTCACATAGAATTAGGTACGTGACACCGGCAGTATAGGTCGTACAATCACATCTGATGCACTTACGTTAGGGTTCTGTTGATCGGGAGAGAAACCGCCGCCATGCCACCCGCACCTCGATCCGCGATTAGTCTTGAACCTCACCTGCGCCGGTGTGGTTATGGGGACAATCAACTGGCGAAGCCGTTCGAGTTCGACGGTGTCACGGTTCCGATTGTAGCGTTCGCCGGCAAACCGTGGGACTCCTGGTCGGCGTGCGTCGCTGTTGTGGATATGAATGGCGACTCGCGCGCTTCTGCGGCGAGTGTGAGCACGCTTGGCGCACCCACGGTCTTTGTATGCAATGATTCAGGCGTGGATTGGTGGGGGATGGGACCGAGTGGTCCTAAAGCTGAACCGCGCACTATTGCATGGTCCAAGGTCGGCGCTGCCATAAACGAAGAAAAGGACAAACTGCATCCAAGCCGGATCTACGCGAGCAAGTTGCACAAGCCCGGAAGTCTTGGCGAGCAGCTCTGGTTCTTTGACGCCGGGTTGATGCCCGCGGTAGAAAAGAAGCGCGGTGAGTCGTTGACCCGGCTTGTGGAAGACGTAATCAGCGGGCTTCGCGACAAACTTGGTGCTAGGCTGAACAACCGTCAAGCGCAGGAAGACGTCTACCGTACGGTCTTCTGGCTGCTGGCGGCGAAGATCCTGCACGATAAGAAGGTGCCGTACTTCATCAGGATCGATCTCGAAAATGTTGACGAAGTTTTCGACCGTATTGGCAAACATCATGGCGAGACTGGCCGGTATCCACCCTTTGGCAAGGCTGGCCGTCCGGCCATTGATGCGGCGGCGAAGCGGATCGCCACTTGTGGTTCACTGGCGGACGTGTCCAGTGAGTCCCTCTCGTACGTTTACGAGAATGCTCTGATTGACAAGACCGCTGGAATGGGCAGACGTAAACGAGGGGCAGAAGCCTACGACATCCGCAAGGAACTCGGTATTCACAGTACTCCCTCTGTTCTCATCAACCACATGCTCGCGCGATTGTGGCCACTGATCGAGGGGATCCCCGAAGAAGACCGCCACGTGTTCGAACCCGCGTGCGGGGATGCGCCGTTTCTAAGAGCGGCGATGCGCTGGCTCCGCGATTGGGGAAGTGCCATTGCGTCGGGTGATTCGCACCAGTATTTGCGCTCGCATTTACATGGCCTGGAAGCCGATATGTTCGCGCTGGAACTGGCCAAACTGGCGTTCACGCTTGCCGACGAGTCGCATGATAACTCCTGGGCACTAGCACTAACACAGGGCGACATGTTCGTGCCAAGAGCACTCGCTAGACATACCAGCAAGGCACGCATCCTGCTGGCCAATCCGCCGTACGAGCGATTCACGGAGAAGCAGCGGAAGTACTACGAGAGGCAGGGTACGGACATCACGGCCCAGACAAAGGCCGTCGAGATGCTCAAGCGCGCCCTGCCCGCGCTGCCGCCGGGAGGCGTGTTCGGCGTGGTGGCGCCGCAGGGCCTGCTGCACAACAAGGAGTCTCAGCCTGTCCGCGAGTTTCTGCTTAAGGAGTGCGAGCTCACCGAGATCGACGTGTTCCCCGATAACCTCTTCGAGCACAGCGACCACGAGGTCACGGTGCTCATGGGCCGCAAGAAAAAGCCCCGGACCAAGCCGGGGATGCTCTGGTACCGTCGCGTCCGCGAGCAGGGCATGGAGGCGTTCAAGGAGCGTCTGGCGTTCTCGTCGGAGCGCGAAGTGCCGCAGAGCCGGTTCGTGGGTAGCGCGGGCACAAACTTGAGGGTACCGGAACTGGATGAAGTATGGCAGTACCTGTGCGAGAATAGGACGCTCGCTCAAGTGGCATTCGTCGGTCAAGGGTTTTCGTTTGAGGGCCGGGATCTGCCAAGCGGTTCAACTACACTCTCCAAGGGCCCCCGACGAGGTTTCAGGCCTTGCTTCGTCACCGCGCGCGGCAACCCGCCCATATACGAAACACCTGACCGTCAGTGGATGAACCCGGCGTCCGAAGTAATCCAGCGACCGCGCGCGGGGCTGGATGGGCAACCGGGACAGGTAATCGTCAATCACGCTAGAGCAAGCCGGCGCGCGTGGAAGATGCGGGCCTGGCTTGATCGCGAGGGGTGCGCCGTCAAAGGCAACTTCCTCGTGGTTCGCTCGACTACACAGGGGATATCTGGCTTGTTCCTGTGGGCCCTGCTCAATTCACCGGTGGCGAATGCGTATGTCTACAGCTGGTCCACGAAGCGCCACATCATCGGCGGAGACCTACTTGGATTGCCATTGCCCGATACGACACGTGAACGAATCGACGGTATCGAAACGGCTGCCGGAACCTATTTGACAGCGGCAAAGGAGTTGCGCAAAGCATTGGTCGCCGAGGAAGATCGGGCAGCCATCAAGCGTGCTCTTCTCCAGGTGGACGCCGCGGTCCTTCGCGCATACGACCTTCCCCCACACCTCGAGCGTCAGTTGCTGGACCTGTTCACTGGCGTCGATCGCAAGGGCGTCGGATGCGAGTTCCGCGGGTATTACCCCCCGGGGCTGGATGCCTTTGTCCCGCTACACGAGCTCATCTCGGACGACTACGCCCGGTCCACATTGGGCCGCTTTCGAGCAGAACGCAAGTCAGTTGAGTCACCGGATGTACTGAAGGCTCTGCGCACAGCGTCTGAACAGGTTGATGAGCTTGATGAACGTCGGCGTCGATATGCGCACTTGTCGGCATTGCTCGATGAATGGGCGGCCGAGCCGGAGGATTTTGATTCCCATGTCGGACCACTGATCGAACAAGCTCTGAGAGACTCGGCAACTAGACACTTTCACGAGGACTGATGCGCTTCCTCCTTGACACAAATGTGCTGATCAGGCTTTGCCACCCCACGCGGCATCCGGAGATCAAACAGTGGCTCCAAGCGTGGATAGTCCATGCCCAGAAAGTGAGGGATGTTGAACTCCTCATTTCCGCCGCTGCTGACTACGAAGCCCGGCGCGGATATCTCTGGAAGTTGGACAATCACCCCGACGAATCCAAGGCGCTTGCCCGCTTGGATAACCTTTGCAAGTTGCTCGGCATGTGCCCTATATCCGGTGAGGTACTCCGCGAGGCCGCGCAATTCTGGTCGGATGCCAGGAAAGGAGGCTACTCCACGGCGCCCGAACGTCACATCGACTGGGACGTTATTATTGCGGCACAAGCCGCAAATCTGACCGCTGTCGTTGTCACGAGCAATGCTGACCACATCTCTCGATACGGAGTGGATGCCAGCGATTGGACTGACATCCCACCGCCGGCCCTCGGTCCTGCCACCGAGACAGAAAAGTCCGAATAGCATATGCATACCGTAATAGCTTGGGGCTCTGTGTCTTGTGACCCGTTCATCTATCGATCGTCTCGTATGCGATGTGTGTGCCGAGGGCCAGGAATTTGCCTACAGTCTTAGTTCGACTTTCGCACTTATGCGGCCTGTTGGACCGCGTTGAATATAGTTTTCATGACGTTTCGTGAACCCTGGCCCTGCAAGCCCAGTGACAAAACCTGTTTGCGGACGCTCTCACACCGCAACGTGTTGAGCATGTCTGCAAACGACGCACAACATTTGCTTCGGTACCACGGCCGTTTGGGCGCCCGGTAGTGACGATGGCCTTCAGCCGCAAACCACAACACGATCAGACTGTACAGCAGCATCGCCGTCGGCGCGGTGCGCTCAACCGCCCGGCGGGTCCAGCCCTGCGGCTCCTCAAAGCCCAAATGCCCCTTGGCGTCGTGGAAGGCCTCCTCGATCGACCAACGCATGGCATACCAGGTCAACACCTGCTCAGCGGTCGCCTCGTGACACGTTGAATAGAACGCTTGCATCCTTCGGCCGCCGGTCAACGGCTCGGCCGCCACAATCCGCAACGGCCGATCCGGCACGGCGTGCACGCGCGCCACTTGATCCGCCACGCGCGAGCGATCGCGTCGCCCGTAGATGTCGAGCGTCAAGCGGCGTGTTCGTTGCGCGAGCATCTGCCGCGGCGTGGGCAAACGTTGGCCGCGTTTGCGTGGCCGCCCGTTGGTACCGGGTTTGCGAACCGGCGGCGGATCGTAAAGACGGGCATCCAGGTCCAGATGCGAGGTCAGATCGCCGTTCTCGGGCAAGTGGGCCAACACGCTCTGCCCGCCGTAAGCCGAGTCGGCAACCACGTGAAAACGCCGGTCTTCACGGCGTGTGCAGAGCACGGTCAGCATTTCGACCGCCAGTTCCGGCCGCGTGCGATAGCGCAACCGCTTCTTGGTGGCGGTCTTCTTGTTGACGTACAAGCGGAAGAGGATCGGCAGGCTGAAGGTGTGACCGGGGCGGAACGGCAACTCGACGATCACACTCAGCACCACCCAGCTGTGCCCCCAGTTCATCAGCGCGACCTTGCGGGTGCTCAGCAACGGATCGTGATGCATGCCGACGCCGAAGATCTTCAGGCCGCGTTTGCGGGCCAGGGTGTCGTCGAGGCTCAAGAGCACGGCGCCGTCCTTCAACCACGGTTCGATCAATCCGAAAACCGCCAGCCCGAGTTCGTCCCGCGACCAGCGGGCGGCGGAAAAGACGCGGTGAAATGCTGAATGGTGCTTAGTGTCGACCGCGTCGGCGGCCGCGATCATGCGCGTGATCACGCGGCGGCGGGCGAAGACCCACCCGGTCAACATGGTAAGGAAACTGTTGAACGTCGGGACGGTAAAGATGGGCGCGACCTGTTGCACAAGCTCCACAAACGATGGTACAAGTTCCATGACGAGCCTCCTTGCTCCACGGGTTCTTCCTTGAATACGCCCATGGTGACGGAGGTTCGTCCTTATTTACAGAGGCTAAATCCAGACCTCCAAAAGTGCGAAAGTCGAACTTAGTAGAATCCCATCTTACTGCAACGCAATTACTGCGCGATCAGGAATTACTCTAATAAAGTCCCCCCCCAGACAAATTACACCCTTATGCCAAACGCCAAGTCTGGAACACCATAATAACATCGCGACGGGACAAAGACCCGCCGCGACTTGAGGGAGGTTCAATTGGCTGACGAGCGGTTATGACCGGCTCGCCAGCCAATTTACTTGGTACTTTCAAAGACTACGGACACGCCGGGCAGGCGCCCGCGCCGACGCAGGTGATGAACCAGTCGATGTCGTAGGAGTTCACGTCACCATCACAATTGATATCGTTCGCACAGAAGTAGTTGCAACTGTGCGTCGAGATCCACGTATCCGCCGCGCCGATGGACTGGATGAAGTGATCAATGTCATAGGCATCCACGCCGTCACCCAGGCAGTTCGAGTCGCCGCGATAATCCGTGCCACCGCAATCGCAAAGGTACGTCGCGCAGGTCACACCCATGAAGAACTCGCCGCCATCGGACAGGCACTGGATCTGATTATTGGGATCGGTGGGATCGTTCGGATCCACGTCGTAGCACACATAACCGTGGCAGCAAACCGCCACACACGGATTCGGCGTGCAAGGAACACCGTCGCCCATGTAGAATCCACCAGCCGCCACGCAGTTATTGAACGTCATGACGTTGCATATCCGGCCCAGACAGCAGGCCCCGGTCGGCTCCGGCTCTTCAAGCGGCCGATACCAGATGGTCAGGGCATCAATATCATCACCCAGCGGTTCGGTGAACGGGAGGCTCCAGCCGGTCAGGTACGAAGCGTAGATCATGGTCGGATCCATACCGCCGGATTCGTTCGCGTTTGGCGTGAGCGGATCATCGGTGTCGACGCTGTACAGCAATGCCAGCACGAGCATGCCCGGCTCCAGCTCGTATTCCAGCCAGACAAATTCGAAGGCATCAATGTCGGTATCCTCGGGAATACCAAGATGGATCTCATCGATGATCTGGACCGGTCCCATCCCGGTCGCCTGGTAAATACCACCCGGATCGAGACCCACATGACCCTCGTGGTCCGCGCTGAAGTACCAATACGGACATTCATCCTGGTTTCTGACAATGTCCAGTGAATCAACATCGTCGTCCAGCTCTTCCTCGCCAGTATCGGGATTGGGCCACAGACTCTGGTGCACCGTGACCTCATCCGCGATCGGATAAACAGCCTGGAGCGGGTAGGGTGGTGGCCCGCCCACCGGCCCGACGTTCACGCCCAGAATTTCGTCCCGACCAGCAGTGGAACCGTAACTGCTCACACCCGCCATCGAAGGACGCGTCACTGGCACGTCCATCACTGGCCAACCGAACTCCATGTCATCGTCCATCGAGATCATCAGGAACTCGGGACCATAGATGCACGGCGAATCGAACTGTGGGATCGGCCACTCCAGCGGATAGTCCGGCGGGATCACCTGCCACTCATGGAAGTCGACGGCGAGTTGGTCGTGCCCATCAAGGTCGAAGTACTCCCAGTAGTTCTGCGGGCCGCCGGAGCCGACCGGCGCCACGGTCGTGTACGTCGGGTCCGGCGGATCCGGCCAGGGGTCCTGGCCAAAGATAAACATGTCGTCCTTGAAGCCGTCGCGGCCGGGGAAGTTGACCGGCGGACCCTGCCACCAATAAACATCACCCGGATCGAAGCCCTCGTCACCATCGCGGAATGGATCACTCAGCTCGGTATCCGAACCGATATCCAACGAAAACTCGAACTTATATTCCACCGGCTCTTCACAGGCATCGTCGATGTTGTTCCCGTTGAGGTCGCCCAGGCACACACCGCCCGGCGGTAGCCAGCCACCCTGCGCGAAGCAGTCACTGGCCGGGATGTATACACACGTGCCATCCGGCAGGCAGCAGGCTTGATCGACACTGGACTCACAAGCGTCATCGATGTTGTTCCCGTTGAGGTCGCCCAGACACACACCGCCCGGCGGTAGCCAGCCACCCTGCGCGAAGCAGTCATTGGCCGGGATGTACACACACGTGCCATCCGGCAGACAGCAGGCCCGATCAGTAGTGCCGGCTTGTACGATAATGTCGTACCAGTAGTTCCAAACCGCCGCTGGCGGACCACCCGGCGGCGGCACCGGCACCGGTCCACCCACCAACTGACCGTTCTCGTCGGCGATGAAGTACTGCGTCATCACAATGTTGAACGCCGGATTATTCATGTACCCGTCAGCCGGCGGTACCGTCGCGTTCAATCCCGTCTGGGCCGTGTTGATCACGATGGGCGTCCCAACATCCCACGGAATGCTGGTGCCCGGACCCACGTTCCAGAACCACGAGCGCGTGTTCCCCGCCATGTCCTGAATGCCAAAGGAAATCTGCGTGATCGCGCCGCTTGGACCGAATTGCGGCGGATACACGGTCAAGGTGATGACGGCGTTCGAGAGATCCGGATCAACCAGGTAGTCGTACTTCCAGGCGCTCGCATACTGTCCGGGGGGCAGGCTTTCATTACCCCAGGCCATCACCAATCCGCCATCACCATCTGGGTGCGGCGGGATCGGATCACCTTCATAAACGTAGAGGACGGGCTCAAAGAACTCGGTTTCCGGATATGTCTCACCCTCCTCGGTGTACATGTGCCATTCATTCATATAAGAATCCCACTCCGGCATTCTTAATGGCACGACATGCTGGGTTTCCAGGGCTTCAGTCCATTCACTAAACGTGCGAATGGAGAAGTAGGGATCGGCCCAGCCTGTCACGCTGCCAAGCAGCGCTATGAATAACACTCCTAAACACATTCTTCGTAGTACGTTGTACCGACTCATTTGCGTGCCTCCTTTTAATTCCTTCCGTTCCAAGATTCGGTTCATCCCATCGGCCCCAGGGCCGTCAACGCCATGCGTCCAAACCGGAGAGATCCACACTCCGGGTCATCTGGGAATAGACGGGGACCCGCCACGTTTGACATAAGAGCCATTTTTTCTGGGAATTTGGCTCTTGATTGTCGCAGTGGATGGATCTGTCCCCCCACTCATTCCATCTCCCCGGCCAGATCCGGTTGTGGGCTTGGAGCAAATTTGCCACAATTAGCAGTAATGAAGCACGTCAATACTACACATCTGACTTTTCTGCTGCGGCTTCACGATCGGGCGGACAAGTTGAGCTGGCAGGAATTTGACCAGCGCTATGGGAAACTGCTCTATCGTTATGCCCGTGCCAGGGGTGCCGATCATGCCGATGCGGAAGACGTCGTGCAGGAGGTTGAGATGTATCTCTTCAAAGCCATGGACGGCTTTGAATATAATGCCGCCAAGGGACGCTTCCGGGCTTATTTACGCTCGGCGGTGGTCCACGCCATGGGCCGCCGGGCCGATAAGCAATCCCGGCAGCCGGCGGGGCTTGACCCCAACATGTTGGATTACCTGGCCAGCGACAAGGAAGCCAGCGCCGATGAGCGCTGGGAGCGGGAATGGCAGTTCCATCGCCTACGTTGGGCGATGCGCGCCATCTCCGGAATGTTTGAACCCAGCACCTTAAAGGCGTTTGAATTGCACGTGTTGGCGGGTCTGTCCGTCAGTGAAACGGCCGATAAACTGGGGCTCAGCAAGGCCAGCGTCTATCAAGCCAAAAGCCGCGTACTCAAATGCCTGAAAGAACGGCTCTCCGCCGAAGATCCCGATGGGGATATCTGAGCAACGCACCGGCGCGCGTGGCCCGAGCTGGCAACTGCCTTGAACGTCGCTATCTCCCGCCATAGTATTGAGTAACGAATCGGGAACCATGGTTGGGATGGGAATGCCAGAATCCGGCTGCCCCCATGTCCGCGCCTGAGTTAGTCGGCCCGCAAAATCGTGTCAAAAAGCCGCCGGGCCCCGTCTATTCATAAGCGAGGCATGGGCGGTATATGGACTGGACTGTGATTAAGCTGGTTTGTCCTAATTGTGCGGCGAGTACGACCGTGAGGTCATCTGAAAAGCCCGATGCCTGCCCACATTGTGGACAGTCGCTCGCTACGCCAGCTCAGGATCACGATCCCAACATGATGGCGGCCGCCACTCATAGACAGCCGGCAGATGGATCAGACGCCGCCGAGCAGATCTTGATCGCCGACTTGCGCGAGGCACTGGGCTTTAACGCCGATGCGCTGGGACCCGATGGGCCTGGCCGGGACGAGATCGATGCACACAGTAGCGATGCGCTTGGCCGGGCCCTCGGGGCAACTTCGCTGCCCCGCGGAGCCCGCCTGGGTGACTTCGAGCTTCTGGAAGAACTGGGCCGCGGCGGAATGGGCGTGGTGTACCGGGCGCGTCAGGTATCATTGAACCGTGAAGTAGCGCTAAAGGTCTTACCAGGCTGGGCCCGCCACGCCGAGGTTGGCGTGCAACGATTTCACGCCGAGGCTCAGGCTGCCGCCCGTCTGCACCACACCAACCTGGTCTCGGTATACGCCCAAGGCGATGCTGAAGGGCACTATTACTACGCCATGGAATTGATTGATGGCATCGGACTCGATGCGGTCATCCGCAGCCGGCCGGATATGCTAAGTTCCACCGCGGTGCTGCACGGACCACAACGCCCACCGACCGAGACCAGGGTGGACTCGACGGGTTCCTCCGAGGAATCCCCCGTCCGCGCGCCGGACGCTGATGAGTCTGAAGACTCCCACCAGGTTTCCTGGACGGCGGCTGACTATCGGCATATCGCCGGCTTGATAGCCGAAGTGGCCGATGGGCTGGAGCACGCCCACGTTCAGGGTGTCATTCATCGCGATGTCAAACCTCACAACCTGCTACTAGGCGCCACGGATGGACGGCTGCATTTGACTGATTTCGGGCTGGCCCGGCTGACGGATCAGCCGCACCTGACGGTCAGCGGAGAGGTGATGGGCACACCGGCGTATCTCTCCCCGGAACAGATCAAGGGTGAGCGAGCCGGCATCGATCATCGCACCGACATCTACTCATTGGGCGTGACCCTGTACGAACTCATCACCCGTTGCAAGCCATTTGACGGCGAAACGCGCGAGCAGATCATCACGGGAATTTGTAACGCTGAACCGGTCGCGCCCCGCCGCTTGAACAAACACATACCGATCGACCTGGAGACCATCTGCCTGCGGGCCCTGGAAAAGGAGCCGCGCCACCGGCACTCCTCCGCGGCCCTCCTGGCCACCGACTTGCGCCGTTTCGCCGATGGTCGCCCGATTCTATCACGCCGCACTACTTCTATTGAGAAGGCCGCCAAATGGATCAAGCGACATCAGGCGCTGTCCGTCGCCCTGGCGGCCTGTACCCTGGTAGTCATCCTGATCGGCGGCTTGGCCTGGAGTATCAGCGCCACCCGGCAACGCGATGCTAACCAGTTGCTCAGCGGCGCCTATGAACGCCTGGTATACTTCGATTATCACCTGGGCAATCTGGTAGCTGATGACGTCGCACGTGCCACAGAGCACGGCGGCGACCCATACCTGTTGTTGCTGGTAAAGGGGCTGAGCTGTCTAGGCGCCACGGACTGGACCGGCGCCATGGAGCACCTCGAGGCCGCGCTGGCTGACAATACCACCGATCCGCGGGCCTGGTACCTGCTCGCCTGGGCCCAGCGCGAGAATGGTGACTTCGCCGCCGCGCGCGTGACGTTTGACCAGGCGGAGGAGCGCGGCCCACCGCGAACCGCCGATGCCTGGTTCTTCCGTGGCCTGGCCATCCACTATGACCAACCCGACATCGCGACCGAGTCATATCGCCAAGCCAATGCCCTGCGCGCCAGCGAGCATGACTTCTATCCACAAGCCGTGCTCCACCTGGCCCGTGCCCGTAACCAGCAACTGTACGCCACGCGCGGCTTGGAGCCGTTATCCGATGTCGAAAGCAACCTGCAACAATTGATCGAACACGGGCACTACGGCGCCTATCCGTATTACCTACTTTCAATTGCCCACCGGCTGGCGGCCGAAATATATTCCGGCAGTAGTGGCACCCGTGAGTCACTGGCCACCGAGCAATATGACCTGGCCCTGATGTGGGCCAGGCGCGGCCAGCAGGTCGATCCCGCGAACGATCGCCCCATTGTCGCCGAGGCCGAATGTTTGGAGAGCCTGGGCCGTTACGAGGAAGCGATCGCGGCGCGCGACCGGGCGCTTGAGGTGGCCACGACCGAGTATGGCCAATGCGAGAGCCACCACTATCGCTGGCGCCTGCTCTATTGGACCGGCGACTATGAAGCCGCCCTGGCCGACGCTGAGTTCCACGCCACTTGTGATCCCGACAGTCGGTTCTATGCGCATTTCTATCCGGCCCTGATCCACGCCGAAATGGGCGCGATGGATGTCGCTCTGGCACATGCCCGCGCCCTGGCTGATGAAAATCCCGATAGCGCCCTGGCCGTGTTATGGTCGGCCACGTGCTTGCGCATACTCGGGCAACCGGAAGAGGCCGATACCCTGCTCGCGGATCGTGCCGAGATCGTGGATTTCAGCGCGGACCTTGTACCGCCACAAACTCCCGAGTGGCTGTCAGCCCTGTACGCTTACGCACAGGGCACAGGCGTATGGGAGGACCTTGAAACATATGCGTGCCAGGCACCCACACCCTGGAAATTATGGGGCGAAGCCTACTTTCACGCCGCCGCCCAGCACCTGGCGCGCGGCGAAAGACAGGTCGCCGAGAATCTCTTCGTGCAAGCCTATCGGTCTTTCGATGGCGAAGAGTGCTATACATATCACGCCAAGCTGATTTTGGGCAGAATGCGGCAAAATCCTGCCTGGCCGCCTTGGTTCTCGGTATCATGGGATGGTGAGACTCACTATTACAAAGGCCTGACCGCCGCCCATTACCGGCTGTCGGCCCGGTCTGGTGAGGGAGGAAGCAAATGAGCACGGCGTTTGTCCCCAGCTCGGAATTCCGGCGGGGAGCATTATTCCGGTCAGGTTCGGCGGTGTTGATCCTCGCCGCGGCCTGGATGGCAACCGCGGCGCCACCCATTGATCCACTCCCAGCTCCTCAGTATTCATTCGACCTCCAGTCACCCAAGGTTCAAGGTGGACTGGTGGCGGCCCGGGACGTGTTGGCGTATGGCTTTCCCGATCCGGAGCCACTAGTCGATGGACCGCTCCTGGGACTGGATATGCCGGGCGACGACCTGGACGCGCTGTCTGGTGGTAATCCTTACTTGGCTCCGGGTGATGAGTTTGTACTATTATTCTCGGTTGACCGGGAGACCATCGGCGTGGAACCCCCATTACCTCAATTGGTCGAGATGGGATATAAGTATAATGTCTATGATCAGGCTATACGCGTCCACGCCGCCGGTGACCAGTTCATGTCAACCAACATGTTCAGCTGGTTCGGACGTGGGCGCGGTAGCGGCATCGGTAACAACTCACTAAGCCGTAACAACTACGACGAAGGCGGCACCTCTTTCTCGGGAGATCCACCGCTCAATGCCAGCCAGACGAACAGGGCGCCCCAGGACAACGTTGACGCCACGGCGCTGCTGTTCGGCACCATCTTAAACAGACCGATGATCGGCGTGTATTTCTCGGTAACCGCCGAGTCGCCCTCGCTGTACACCCTGCCCGGCAACGACTCACCCAGCGGCGCTAATATCTTCTACAACGAAGATCCCATGAGTGGTCTGCCGACGGAGCTCTATGCCTATCATTTCGCTCTGGGTCTGGTTCCGCCGGATGACATCGACGCCCTGATCGTGTTCGACACGAACATGGATGGGATGTTTAACTACACCGATCAGGTCTTGTTCTCACTTACGCCGGACTCGCCATCGTTGCTCTTCATTCCCGGCGCCAGCCCGGAGGGGGCCGCCGCCGATGTATTCGTGGTGCGTCCTGGTGAGCCGCCCATGCTGTTCGCGGCGGCGCTCGAACTCGGGCTGGGGGAGTACTGGGATAACCTTGACGCCCTGGAGTTCCTGCTCTGCGACGATGCGCTCTTTTGCATCATCGAACATTGCATCTACCTACTGTTGGGCGACTGGACGCACGACGGCCACATTGACCTGGCCGACTACGTGGAATTACCCCATTGCCTGCTGGGACCGGATCACGACTTGCTCGCGAGCGATTGTGACGCCTTCGATTTCGAATACGACTACGACGTCGACCTGGCGGACTTCGCACAATTCCAACAGGTCTTCAAGACGAAGTAGGGCGCTGCGCTTGGGATGTCGGCAATGATTTTTGTGACGCTTCCGTCGCGGATCACGCGCCGCCAAACTCCATCTGCGTTCCTACCGCGCACAAAAAGCATTTGCCTGGAAGAGCACTCCAGATTTCAACATTGGCCGCCATACCCGTACAGTGCCCCGGACCAAGTTGTTCAATATCGAGCCGGCGTAAAGCGGAAATGGTCTGATTGATGCGCTCCGGCGTCGCGGCTACCAGGTGCATCCCACCCATGACCGCGTGTATATGCCGTCCATTGGTCAACTCGCCAATATACTCCAGCGTGTTAATCACGCCGGCGTGTGCACAGCCCAGCAGCACCACCGTTCCCGCGCGAGTATTGAAAAACACTGCCTGATCATCCATTAGCGGATCGGCCACGCGCCCAGCTTCGTCGATGAAAAAGGGGCCGCCAGTATCTTCATAGCTTGTTCGCCGCGGGATCGGTCCCGTGATAAACATTCCCGGGAATATCTCCGTTGGGCATTCTGTTGACACAACCTCAACGGCCCGTTCACGCACCGCCTGCTCTGACGTTGCGGGGATACCAATCGCACGACTCTTTTCTTCCCAGTAACTGAATTTCGGCTCAAACGCCGCCGGATGAGCATACAACCTGGCTTGTGGAGCCACTTGCAAGACATGCGCCAAGCCCCCGGTGTGATCGTAATGCCCATGACTGAGGACAATTGCGTCAGTCGATTCCAATGGTACGTCCAGAGCCTGGGCATTGGGTTTCAGAACCGCGCCCTGCCCCGTGTCAAACAGCAGGCGTTGTTGGCCCGTGTCAACCCAAAACGCCAGCCCATGCTCAGCCAGCAGGTTGGGTCTCCTGACGCTGTTTTCGGCCAGGACCGTGAGATGGGCGGTTTCAATGATCACAAGGATTATCCCCGGCTTGCAAGCTGCCACTCAGATACGCGGCAACCACATCATCAGCCTTATCAGTCGGAGCTCCCAGAATTACCTTGATACCATTCGCGGCAAATAGTTGCTGGGCCCGCATTCCAATTCCACCGGTGATGATCACATCAGCCCCCAACTCGTGCAACCAGCGCGGCAGGACGCCCGGCTCATGCGCCGGCGGCGTGTGCGCGTTCTGACTGATAATCGCCTTTTGATCCTCGTCAACCTCGTAGATGGCAAATTCCTGACAATGCCCGAAGTGCATGCATACGTGTCCGGCTTCCACCGGAATCGCTATCTTCATCTGGTGTTCTCCTTGCTAATCGTGTCCGCTCTAATTACTCATGGAGCTGGTTCTCCGGGTATTCCCCGGTCAATGTATTGGGCTTTTCAATCAGAATCCTCCGCGGATACTGCCCGGTCGCGCGCTCCCACAATGCGATAATACACTTTTTCGCCCACCCGCTGGCAAACCAGTACTTGTTTTCTCACCAACTCATCCAGGTATTTCGCGACCTCATTAGGATGTAGCCCCAGCCCGAGCGCCACATCATTCAATGTCACCGGGCGGCGTTTCAACAAGTTGAGCACATCCTCCCGCCGGGCCTGATGAAATTCGTTAAGTGGCGCGGCATGACAGTCGGCAATAACCTCGGCCCGGTCGCCGAAAGCCTGGGCGGCTTTGGCCAACTCCTCAGGGCTCAGCGCGAGCGCGGATGCTTCGCTTGGCGGGCGTGTGACCGTGTTCAGTTGTACGCAGTCCGGCTTGATCCGCTCTACCTGATGAGCGATCTTGTCGATTTGATCCACCGTGGAAGTCAGCGGTTGCAACAGCAACACCTCAAGCCACAGCAGTCCAGCAAAGCCGCGGCGAAACTCCTCCAGTCCAGCCAGCATGCGCTCAAAGGAGATGGCGGCATGCGGTCGGTTGACACGCTGGAAAGTCTCTTCGTCACCCGCGTCCAGGGAGGGTATCACCAGGTCCGCGCCCGCCAGCGCCTCCCGCACATCGGGATTCCACAGCAAGGATCCATTGGTCAGTACCGCCAGCGGGCAGTCAGTAAGATGCTTGATATCGCGAATCGCGCGGGCCAACTCGGAGTGCAACGTTGGTTCGCCCGAGCCGGACAGCGTGATGTAATCGGGTGTTGGCCCCGTCCCGAGCTTGCTTTCGAGTTCCGCCAGGACCTCATCCAGAGCAACATATGCCCGCCGCGCGACGGTCTGGTTAGTCGTGCGGCCAAGTTGGCAATAGATACAATCGTAGGAGCATGTCTTGAACGGCACCAGGTCAATACCCAGTGAACGACCCAGGCGGCGCGATGGTACCGGTCCAAATACATGTTGGGGACAAGCTTCCAAGGCGGCTATCCTCGGATTGGTCTGATTCGATTCCATCATCAGCCGGTCAACGACCACCTCCTCGACCTCTGCCCTGGCCTTGCCCGCCACGACCCATACCACGGCCCATACCACGACCGCCGCCGCCACCCATGCCTCCGCCGGGACCAGCGGGCCGGCCCATCCCGCTATGGCCGGGCACGCTCGGCTGATCCACGGGCTGGAGTTGGCCGGCCTTGAACTGTTCTACGACACTCTGGACAGTGCCAACGCAGCCCACAATCACGCCGATACCGGCGGCTGATAAGGTCTGGTGCGCATTGGGCCCGCAATTGCCAGTCAATACGAACCGCACCCCCTGGTCGGCCACGAGTTGGGCGGATTGAATCCCGGCACCCTGACCAAGCTCCTGGCTCGTGTTATTGACGCCTGAAAAACTCATGTCATCGGTTTCAACGATCACAAAATATGGACAACGGCCAAAACGTGGATCGACTTCCGCATCCAGCCGTGGCTCCACGGCAGTGATAGCGATTTTCATTGGTGGTTATCTCCTTTCGCACAGGTCTCTTGTGGCTTCTGATACACCGTTCCTCCAACTCCGCACGATCAATCCCCGTCATGGCGACAGATCCGTCGGGTGCTGGTGTTGATCTCCGCAATACCAAACTGCCAACCTGACAGCCCAAATCCCTGGCGATCACCGGGCACTTGGCCTTGAGCACAAAAAAGATGTCCTTGGGCTCGTCACTCAGCGTTTCGTAATTACCCTGCCCCTTGGCGATAATCAGGTCGGACCGTTCAAAACTCCGCCGGAATTCAGCACTGCAATCCTCGAGAATCGTCCCCGGCGCGTCAGATCCATTATCAATGACTTCGACCAGCCCGGGAATTCCCGCCACTTGCGCGTCCGCCATCGTGGCGTCGTTGATGACCGGCGAGCCGCGGACGACCAGCGTGACTTTCTCAGAGGGGATCTGTTCCAGCAGCAATCTATCGAATGCGATCTCCCCGGCGTTATCCGCCAGGTACATGATGCTTTCGGCCTGATCCAGGGCGGCGGCGAATTTGTCCGCATCACCATCCAGGGGCAGGGCCAACGATTGCTCAATCGCCTCGAACACCTGCGTCTCTTCCAGATGCGTGTTTACGCCCAGGTCGATGACGTTGCCGGCGATCGCCAGGCGCAGCGCGGTCTCCAGCGGACTATCTGAACGGTATACTCGGGCCCGCAACTCGGGATACAGTTGCAGAGCCAATCGGTTGTGTTGGCATTTGATCTCGCGATACGGATCTTTGTCGCCGGTCAACTGGCGAATTTGGCGATGGATATGCTGTCCCATGGCTGGGGGCGACTGTGACAGGTCCATTTCGCTGGCGGCCCGCAAAACTTCTTGCAGTAATCGCCCGTGGACTTGCTCGTCGTCGGTCACCATGCGCACCGCGTCCAGTGCCTGACGAATGAAGCATGGAATACAATCGAAAAAGGTCTTCACCATTCACCCCCCTGCCGGCCACCGCCCAACCGGCCCCGTCGAAAGCGCCTGTGACGCCCACAACAGCCCGGCATCAAAAACTCTTCACTTGGTAAGCGCGCTTCGAGGAAGGCGCGCAAAATCTCCTCCGTCGGGCCGCACATCCGTGGCATTACCTGCACGCCGGCGGACGTCAACAGCCCCTCCAAAGGCTTCGAAAGCGCCCCGCAGATCAATACCTGTACACCCAGCTCCTGTATGAGCCTGAACCGGGCGGGGAGTTGTGTCTCTATAATCTCGACCTCACGCCGAGATATTTCTCGTTCAGTCACGACCTCCACAACCAGCAATCGCTGGGCTACATCGAGCACCGGGGAAATCCGTCCTTGCCATGTCGGAATAGCCAGTTTCATCATTCACTCTCAAGGCAACCAGCGCGCCATCAAACCAGACAATCGCTACATATTCACTAAGTGACTTTATTACAGCAGTTTATATCAACAAGACAGATGGCCACCCAAAGCCCCCGCAATGCAATTTGCAACACATCTCGCGGGAATACTGTTGCAATGTGCAATACAAGCAGTCTGTTTAAGGCTCGTTCAGCTCAAATGGATCATTCAATGCCCAGGGACTTGATCTTGCGGAACAGTGTGCTGGGATTGATTCCCAGCTCGCGGGCGGCGGCCGTTCGGTTACCGTCATGCCGCCTGAGTGCATCTGTAATATGAAGGACCTCCAAGGCTTTCAGAGTCAGGACCCCTTTCCCCGGCTGGGTTGTTTTACCGGTTTCTCCCCTGATAGCCGGCGGCAAATGATGCGGCTCGATCAAGGCGCCGCGGCAAAGCACGAAGGCATGCTCAATAATGTTCTCCAGCTTACGTACATTGCCGGGGTAGGCATACTCCATCAGCAGCGCCAGCGCTTCCCCCGAGATCCCAGCCAGATCTTTCCGCTGTAACAAGTTGAACTTGCTGATAAATCGTTCCACCAGCAGAGGGATATCCTCCCGGCGTTCGCGCAACTCCGGCAGCTTCAGCCGAATCACATTGATACGGTAAAACAGATCCTCTCTGAAGACACCCTTTCTGACCAGCTTGTTCAGATCCTGGTTGGTGGCCGCCACCACGCGCACATCCACCGCCACGGGCTCGACCCCTCCCAGCGGTTCGAACACGCGCTCCTGGAGAACGCGCAGTAACCGCGTTTGCATGGCTGGCGTAACATCACCGATCTCGTCAAGCAGGATCGTGCCACCGTCCGCGAGCGTCAGACGCCCGGGTTTATCCCGCCGCGCATCGGTAAACGCCCCGGCTTTGTACCCGAACAGTTCCGACTCCAGCAGGGTATCCGGCAAGGCCCCGCAATTTATGGCCACAAAACGCTTATCACGGCGTGGCGAGAGATTGTGTATCGCGCGGGCGACCAGCTCCTTGCCAGTACCACTGGCACCTTCGATCAGAACGGTCGTGTTGCTCTCGGCAATCCGCGGCAATAGATCAAAAAGCTGTCGCATGGCGGCACTGCGCCCGACGATATCCGCGAAGGTGTATTTCCCCTCCAATTCCTTGCGCAACTCCTCGACCATGCTCAGATCGCGGAACGTCTCCACGCCGCCGATCGTGTGACCATCCGCGTCCTTCAACTCCGCCGACGAGATGCTGATGGGGATGCGTTGCCCGTCGGCATCGAGGATATATATCGACTTATTGACGATCGGGCGTCCGGTACGCAGGGTCTCCTTCAGCGCGCATTCGTTCTCGCAGATACTGGCGCGGAAAACATCACAGCAGTGCTGTCCGATGGCTTCCGCGCGCGGCACTCCCGTGATCCGCTCGGCGGCACGATTGAATGATGTGATCCGCCAATCCTGATCGACCGTAAAAACGCCGTCCGCGATTGAATCGAGGATCGTCCTAGTGGCTAGTTGTTCCGGCGTTTCACTCATGGACGCTCAGGTGTTTATTGAGGTTCCCTAGACAATGCTATTCTACGCGCTGATAAACCGAAAGCACTCCGGCTACCAGGCGTGTCCCTAACCAGCCGCCAGGGCACGCAGTTCGACATCCTCCCGCAGCAGGCGCACGGCCTCGGCAATGTCTTCCCCAAACTGCCGGTCGGCATCGGCGTGCGTGATATATTGCCGGACCAATGCCTGTGCGGCGCGCGGCCCGGCTCCAGCCTTGAGCGGTGCCCGGAAATCGATCGCCTGCACGGCACACATCATTTCAATCGCCACTACCGTCTCGGCGTTACCCAGCACCTCATAGCACTTGAGTGCCGAGGTGGCTCCCATACTGACGTGGTCTTCCTGCCCCAGCGAGGTGGGTATCGAATCGACCGCGGCCGGCGACGCCAGCACCTTGCATTCGTTAACCAGGGCCGCCGCCGTGTACTGTGTCAACATGAAGCCGCTGTTGATACCGGTATCTTTCATCAGCAGCGTCGGTAAACCATCCTGCCCCTGTAGTAATTGGCATGTTCGTCTTTCCGAGATATTCGCCAGATCGGTCAGCGCGATCGCCAGGTAGTCCAAAACGAGTGCCAGCGGCGCGCCGTGGAAATTGCCCCCACTGATGGCTTCACCCTCAAACAGTATGGGATTGTCCGTCACACTGTTGATCTCGCGCCAAACCACGTCGCGATAGTGGGTTAGGGCATCGCGAAAAGCACCATGCACGGCCGGTACACAGCGCAGTGAATAAGGATCCTGTACCCGCTCGCAGGTTTCATGCGACTCCAGGATTTCACTGCCAGCCATATGACGCCGAATGTTGGCGGCCACCAACTGGGCCCCGGGATGTGGCCGCAACTCATGCAGGCGTTTGTCCATCGGTCGCACGCTGCCACATATGCCCTCCAACGACATGCACGCGATCAAATCCGCCAAGTCCGCCAGCCGTTTGGCGCGCACCGCGATGTTCGCCGCGTAAGACGCCATGAATTGCGTGCCGTTGATTAGCGCCAAGCCCTCCTTGGCCGCCAGCCGTAAGGGCTCCAGGGCCAGCGCGGCGAGCACTTCGTTGGCTGGCCGCTCCTGGCGCCCAATTCCCGCTTCAGTAGCTTGCGGCACCGACATCTTGCCCCGCCCGATCAGGGCCAGCACCATGTGCGCCAGGGGAGCCAGATCCCCGCTGGCACCCACTGATCCACGCGTCGGCACGATCGGCAAAATGTCCGCGTTCAGACACATTTGCATATGCCGGATTACATCCCGCCGTACGCCACTATGCCCTTGCAGCAACATGTGCAGCTTGAACAACATCATCCAGCGAACGATGTCCGGCGGAGCGGCGGGGCCAACACCGACCGCGTGCGAAAGGATCAGGTTCTCCTGCAATTGGTCTAATTGAGCCGGCGATATGCGCTTGCTCTTGAGATGGCCGAACCCGGTATTAATGCCATAGACAGCTTCATCGCGCGTTATCAGTTCCTCGACCCAATCACGAGCGCGTGCGGCGCGCTCCAGGGCAGCGGGAGTAATCGTGACTTTCACCGCGTGTCCCAGGCAGGCATCCAGCGTATCCAGACTTAGCCGACCGGTTCCAATCGTTACGTTTACCGCCGTCACGGACGCTCCTCCTGTGCGTAGTCGGCCACCGTCCGCTCGACATCGATAATGAATTTCCGTAGTGGCGGCAGACCCGCCTGCTGGAAAGCTTCATCTATCTGTTGTCGAAGCGCGGCGCGCGATTGTATCGCGTAATAGTCTCGTGGTAGCGCTTCGTTGACCATATCCAGGGCCTCGACCACGCCGTCCGCCGTCGCGACGCGGAACACTTTTCCACCATCATCCGGCAAGCGCGCACAATAGATCCAGCGCTGATCCCGTCGCTCATAAGGACACCACTCCGGCACGATGGCGGGGTAGCCTTCAGTACCCGGCAGCGCTACGCGCGTCAAACTTTCCTCTTCCGGCTCAAAGCGAATCAAGCCGCTGTCACTTATCAGGTAGACCGGCACCCGTCCATTTTCGTTTTCGGCCTGAACCACCCGGGCTAAAAAGTTCGGCGGGCGTTCAAGCCCCAGCTTCCCGGCGATCCAGTCCGAGGACCAGCAGCGCCCGGACCGCGTATCCACCAACAAATGTGGTCCGCCCCGACACGCCACATGCACCAACCGCTCAGCGCTCGTCAGCGGATGTATCAGCCCGAGTTCTGGCAACGCCGGATCACTGAAGTATTCTGTGCCATTCTGCAAATCGTCACGCCATAGTTCGCTCGTTTCACCTTCAACAGCCTCAACTCTGGCTGTTGCCGCATTAAGCGCGCTGAACACTGGCCCCACCAGGCGATCAAACGCGCCGATGTCCTCGGTGCGGATATTCAACGCGAATTCCGGGGGTTCCCGACCACATACCTCGATCACCCGGCGCAGGCCATAAAGCCACACGCGCCCGGTGGATTCCTCCCGGCCAATCCACGGCCAATTCAGCGGTCCCGGAAACCAACGCGCGATTGGCACCTCGATCCGCGTCGGCCTATCACTCCCAGCCCCCAAACGCATGAGTACCCGCCCGCGGGTCAGGACCAGCCATTCTTCACGCTCGCGGCCCAGCGGGACCGCCAGCAGCGGTCTCTGACCAATGGCCGGACCTGCTGCCACGGCCAACCGTGAGGCGCTGAACTCCGCCGTGCTGCGCAGTACGGCGACACCGGGTGCCCCCGCGGCGCGTTCGAGAGTCGTCAACGCTTCCGCCGCCCGGCCATGCGCCAGGTGCTCCAGCGCATCAATCAGTACCAACCGCGTAGCATTCATATTGTCGGCGCCGGCGTCACCCAGACGTTCACGTGCCGCATCCCACACCTGCCGATCCGGTGAACCGCTGGCATATTCGAGCAAGGCCAACGCCCAGGCCAGTTCGCCGGCATCCTCGTCCGTCACATTAGGCAGCATGCCGATGGTATGCTCGTGGATCAGGTCAAAATTCTCTTCGCACAACGCATGCTGCATCCAGCGCGCATACTCACCAAGCACGGGATGTTCATGCTGGTTCAACAGGTTATACATCTCCGCCACGCGCTCATCCGCGGGAAACTGGTAGAGAAAGAATGCGATTCTGGCCGCCACACGCGGATTTTGTATATGAACCAGCCGTGCCGGCGGCCCCGGCAGTTGCAGTATCTGCTGGGCATGTTCGTAGAAACCGTCGAGTGCCGCGCGGGCGTCACCGCGCGCCAATGGCAACCAGGCGTCCGTTCTGACACGTACCCATTTCCGCACACCCTGGGAGGAACGCCGCAGTATCTGGCTACGTGGCTCAACCAGCCGCAGACATTCCGACCACAGATCCAGCTCGGATAGCATCCAGGCTGCCACGGCCAACATGTTGCCCCCCAGGCGGTCGGCGTCGTTCTGCGCTCCCAGCGTTTCGCGATAACGGAGCCACCACAGCGCCGCCACCGGCACTAATGCATCCTGAAAACGATGGGCCGGCACCAGTACTCGTTGAATCGCGGTGTCCGGCTCTGTTCCACCAATCAGTGGCGACTGCGGTGTCGCTGTCGCGGTCCAGAGCCGCCACTCCAGGTGAAACGGGGCCTTGCCTGGTCCGGATAGATCGAGCAGTGAGGGGCTCAGCCATATGTTAGCCGGCGACCAGGGCTGACACGCATCCGGATGATTGGTCAGTAACTTAAAAGCCGTGGCGCCATCACCGGCCGTATAAGCGATCACCGCCCGCAAGAGTGGCGACAACTCGTTCTCCGGCAGCACGCCATCCAGTTCGCTTAACAGTTCATACGCGCGCTCCGCATAACCCTCGTCATACAGCCGCAACACCCGCGCCACCAATTCCCCACGCGGCGCGCGATAATCACTTAACACCGGCAGGTCATCAACATTCAGCGGCCCCACGTTGTGCAGTCCGTTCGCGCCGCGCACACGCAACATGGTACCCACCCGTGCGCCGCGCATTTGTGCCAGCAGATCCTCGGCCCCCTGCACTGGCCGATTATTGGCATGTGTAATCAAATCTCCCGGCTCGAATTGTCCGACAGCATCCGCCCGCACTACCAGGGCTGCCCGGTCAGGCAGGCGCAGATTATCAAGGATCAGACGCAGCCGAAAACGCACTTCCGCATCGACGCTGCTGGCCAGATGCTCCCGCAGCAGCGGCTCGACCGCTTCTCCCAGCTTCAGGATTTCCTGTGTGGCGGCTTCGCGTACCAGATAGTCATCGTCCCCCAGATTGCGGAGCAATTCCTCCAATCCCGCGAATTCCTCCCGCTCCGCCCCGGCACTTCTCGTGGACTGCCCATACGCAATACCAGCCGCGAGGGCCACCCAGGCACCCAATAACACTAGCCTTCCCAGGCTCCATAACCAAACCACACGCATCCTGGTCTCCAATTCACCCGGTTACATGCGAAGTCTACGTGCGGACCGGGGCCTGGTGCCAGTATTACATTACAGTCACCCGCCGACAGGTGTCGGCAAGCCACGTCAACGCCGTTAAACTGCCTCAAACAGCCGGCACGGTCCGCCCTGGGATCTGGCCCAAGAGGAGATCATGGTGAAGAAAAAAATCGTAACCGTCTTCGGCAGTTCCGATCCGCGCCCCCTCAGCCCAGCCTACCAAACCGCTTACGAACTCGGTCAGGCCGTCGCCAAGGCCGACTGGGTGCTATGTAACGGCGGATATGGCGGTACCATGGAAGCCGCCGCCCAAGGGGCGGTCGAATCAGGCGGCCACACCATTGGCGTTACCTGCTCGGCAATTGCCGGGCGGAGTGGCGCCAACCAATATATCCGGCAGGAGATCCCAACGTTCTACCTGCTCACGCGCCTCGACACTCTCACCCGTCTCGGCAATGCCTATGTGGTACTACCGGGCCGAACGGGCACCTTGCTCGAATTGGCTTATGTCTGGGAGTTGCTCAGCAAAAGGCTGCTCCGACGCAAAGCGCCCATCATTCTCCTTGGTGACCACTGGCATCCGATTATTGAGCCGATCCAGCGTGAGCATCCCGACGCCCTGGAACCACACCTGGCCGCCGACGTTTCGGCGGTGATGTCCGTGCTCCATAAATACTTATCTGGCGGGGATAAAGGTGAATCAACCAACGACCAATGACGATTCCCCGTCACTCGACCTTGACCGCCGCGCCTACCGGACAGTACGATCATCGCAATATCTGGTTAGTATTAGTCTTTCTTGGCCATATGCTGCGGTCGGACGATTACCTATCAGGAGTGTTCGTCCAAGATGATAGTTGACTGCCATACACAGATCTGGGATCCGAGCCTGCAGGTCGGCGCGGCCGCCGCGCCGCTTGTGCGATCTGCCACGCCCGCGGATGCCTCCCGTCACCTGGAAGCCCTCGATCCGGTCGATCGCGCCATCGTGCTGGCTTTCAAGAGTCGCTATTTGGAAGCCGAGATCCCCAACCAGTTTGTCGCGGATTACGTACGCCGCAACTCCACCAAGATGGTGGGTTTCGCCGGCATCGATCCCACCGAGCGCGATTGGATGGAGGAATTGCGGATCGCCCAGGAAGAGCTCCAGCTCAAGGGTGTCACCGTCTCGCCGGCCTTGCAGGATTACCATCCCACCGACACCCGTGCCATGCGGGTCTATGAGGAATGTGCCCGTCGGGGCATGCCGGTAATGTTTCAGTTGAATCACCGCAGTCCGGCCGCCAAGATGGAATATGCGCGTCCCCTGCTGCTGGATGAGGTGGCGCGCGAGTTTCCCGAGCTGCGCATCGTAATCAGCCACCTCGGCTACCCGTGGATCGAGGAAACCATCGTATTGCTCGGTAAGCATCAAAATATCTACACGGACATCGCCGGCCTCCATCGCCAACAATGGCTCGCCTACACCGGTCTGCTGGCCGCGCATGAATACGACGTGATCGACAAGCTGCTCTTCGGCAGCGACTATCCACACCGCGCGCCGGCGGAATGCATCGAGGCGCTTTATTCCATCAACCAGCTCAGTAGCGGGACCAACCTGCAGACGATCCCCCGTGAGCAACTGCGCGGCATCGTGGAACGCGATACCCTGAATCTGCTCGGCATCGAGCGTCGCCCGATCGCCGCCAGCAAGAACAACACCGGGATCTTCGAGAATGATGATTAACACACGACGCGGACAGGCCCTCGGAGTGTGCCTGCCGGTTGTTCTCGCGCTCCTCAGCCTGCCGGGCTGTGCCAGGCCAAAGTGCGAGATCGAACTGCTGTCCTACAAGGATCCGTACTTCCCCGAACCGTACCGGGTTACGTTTGACACTTGCGTCTTCCGGCGCGACGCGGGCGGCGACTTCCATATTGCCGGCCTGGTTACTTCGTCCGTGGAAGACCAGGAATCCGCCACGATAACCCAATACCTCTGCGTCCACGTGTTCTGGAAGCCATATCCGGGCCGCACCTTCGCCAATTCCACCACCAATGACGCCACCATCCGTTATGTCATCGTCACCGCCGATGGGATGGCCGCCTACGCCGGCACGGGTTTTATCCTGCCCAAACTAAGGCGCGACAAGTTGTTAACCGCCACTATCGAAAACGCTAATTTGAAACTGGTCGCGCAGACCGGCAATCCCGCCGAGATACTCGGCGACGCCCGTCTGACCGGTACGCTACAGGCGCGGCGCGACGATCATCAGACCATCGACCTGACGCGGCAACTGGAACTATATGCCGCTGGTGAACAGTAACTCCAGGCACACTCTAGACTGCTTTTATTTAACTTGTCGCGGCCGGAACCAAACCGGCCGTATGTCCGGTTGTTTATGTTTGCATTACTGGAACACCAGACCGCGACTCCGCCCGCGACTCCAGGTAGGCCCGTCGCCGACACAGTGCACTGGGACCTGCTGATTGAGGTTCCCGATCAACCCCGGCTGGCCACCTGGCGACTGGCCGACAATCCCCTGACCGCTGACGCCCCGATCGTCGCTGAACGGATTCAGGATCACCGGCATGTATATCTCGAATACGAAGGCCCGCTGACCCGCGACCGTGGCTTCGTCCACCATCTGGATCACGGCGCGGCACATATCATTAACCTCGCCGGCGACGAACTGCACGTCGCCCTGGAGGGCGCGTGGTTACAGGGTCAATACCGAATCTATCGCGATGAAGCGGGAACCCTGTTGTTCGAGCGGATCGCCGAGCCAGACCGCGACTGATAAGCGCCGGACTCAACTCGCCGCCATGGTCTTGGTCAGCAGCTCCAGCCAATGCCCACAGAACCACAAGTTATTAGCAGCCAACACCAACAGGAGTATGCCCGCCAGCGGAACCGCCCAGCAGCGCGGCATCCGCGCCAGACCATGAGCCACGATGGCGAAAAGATAGAACACGAACGTAGTGCCGAACAGGAACACATGCTGATTCCCATAGAAAATATGCAGCCCAGCGGTACCCACTAAACATACGCTGGCCGCCCATAAGGTTGTCGAGCGCCAGGCACGCCGCGCCAGCAACCAGACTATCGCCAGCGCCAACACCATCCACCAGACCGCCAGCCCTGACCACGCTAACCAGCCACGATATACTCCCGGATGCAGTCCAGTGTGACCAGCGCTGTCCGGATACACACTCAGTCGCGGGCCAACAACACCCTCGGCCAGGACGCCGCGTAGTACGTTCCAGACCGCTGGTCCCCAGGCCGCCGGCCAGTGCACATCGAAGTAATGTGTCTCGCGCGCCAAGCTCGCGTTGTTGTCATACGCCAGCGTCGCGGGGATAAGTACGGCCTGCACGGTGAGCAACAAGCCCAACAGCGCCACAACGCCTGTCCCCCAGCGCAAGCCGGGCCTGAATCGCTGATGACGTCCGCGTCCCAGCAGGAAACACACCACCGCGGTGAAAACGTGCGTGCTCGTCATCCCAATCGCAAACACCGCCGCTGGCACCAGGTGCCGTGGCCGCGCGCCACCTCGCACATTACCAGCCAGCAGCCAGTGCAACAGTATCAACCCAACGGCACTGGCCGCATACGTTTCCGGCAGTGCCGCGAATACCAGGTGCGCGCTGGAAATTCCCAAGCCACCCGCCAGCATTAATCCCAATAGACCCGAGCCCGTCACGCGCCGGAAGTAGGCCACCGCAAAAACCAAAGCCACACCACCCGCCAGGGCACTGCTCACCAGCGGAGCACAGCGCGGACTGGCCAATGTCGCCGCCAGGTAGATTCCACGCGCCAGCAATACATACAAGGGATGCTTGTGCGTTACTGGAAATTCCGCCGTGGCGGTAGCGTTCATATAGCGCGCGTACAGCGGCCCATCAGACTCGAACAGCGTGATTTCATCGCTGTAGCCCCAACGCTCCACGACCGCGCATCCCAGTGCCAGGTACGCACCCGCCGCCAGTAATCCCAGCCCCCCGTAAGCCATACACCACCCCCAATTCCGCCGGACTGCCTGCCACAGACGCCCGATATCCCACTGCCAATAAGCCCGCCCCCAACAGATCAGCATTGGAATCGCACAGCCGCCCCCCACCGCCACCAGTACGCTCAAACCTGTCACAATTGAACCCGGCGACAACCAGATCCTGATCAGGATCCAAACTGTCAAGGCTACCAACACAGCCCCCACGCCCCAGATGGGACCCCAGTACAACAGCCGGCGATCGCGCCGCGTCAACAGCACCAGCACGGCCAGCACCCCCCACAGTGTCAGCCATTCTGCTCCGATTGGGTTTAGCAATATTCTGCTCCCATGATGGTGCTGCTTATGGTTCCGCGAGGCTATCCCAAGCCGCCGCTTCCCACAACCACTGACTCGACGCACCGAGAGGCCCGGTTTATAAGAGCCAGCGGATGTGGGTTTTTCCACCCGCGTTCCAAAGGTGCACCATGAAAACCGATGCGTATCAGACTTTTCTTCAATATATCAAGGAAGTGCGGCTGATCGATTCCATCCAGGCCGTGCTGGAATGGGACCAGCAGACCTTTATGCCGCGCAACGGTGCCGCGCTACGAGCCGAACAGGTTGGCTTACTTGCCAGCCTGTCACACCAGAAACTCATCGGTACCGAGCTCGGCGAACTGCTCGCAAGAGTCGAGCTGATTGAGACTGATGATCCCGCCCAGCTCACTAACATTCGCGAAATGCGCCGGCTGTATGATCGCGCCGTCAAGCTGCCAACTGAGCTGGTTCGCCAGATCGCCCATACCGCGACCGTGGCCGGCGAAATCTGGCAAACGGCCCTGGCCGATTCTGACTTTCCACGCTTTGCCCCACATCTCGAACAGCTACTCACTCTCAAGCAACAGGTGGCGGATCATATCGGTTGGGACAGCGAACCGTATGACGCCTTGATGGACGAATTCGAGCCCGGCGCCCGGGCCACCGATGTACAACGCGTCTTTGATGAGGTCAAGCAGGAACTCGTCCCGTTGGCCGCCGCTCTCAGCCAGGCTCCGCGCCAACCCGACCACAGTATTCTGGATCGCGTCACGGACGTGAATGCTCAAGCCGCGTTTTGTCGGGCAATCGCCGCGGATCTGGGCTTTGATTTCGAGGCCGGACGCATTGACCTCTCAACCCACCCCTTCTGCACTGGTTTCTGTCCGCGCGACGTGCGGCTGACCGCGCGCTACCGCCCCCGGGGTTTGGTCAACTCCCTGTTCGGCGTGATCCACGAGACCGGCCACGGGCTCTACGAACAAGGCCTCGATCCACAACACTCCGGTACACCCATGGCCAACTCGGTATCCCTCGGTATTCATGAATCGCAATCGCGCATGTGGGAGAACCTCGTCGGTCGCGGGCATCCCTTCTGGCAACACTATTTCCCGCGCCTGCAAGCCGAGTTCCCCGTTTTCGCTGACTTGCATCTCGATGACTGGTTCCGTGCCATCAACGCGGTGCAACCTTCGTGTATTCGCGTCGAGGCCGACGAGGTCACTTACGGTTTGCACATCATGCTGCGCTTCAATCTCGAACGGCGAATGGTCGCCGGTCAATTGGCGGTCAAGGATATCCCGGAAGCCTGGAACAGTGGCATGCGGGAGTTGCTCGGCGTCACACCCCCGAACGATGCCGCCGGGTGTCTCCAGGACATCCACTGGAGCATGGGAGTCTTCGGGTATTTCCCCACCTATCAACTTGGCAACCTATACGCCGCTCAGTTTTTCCAGGCCGCCCGGCGTGCCATCCCCGAACTCGAAGAGCAAATTGCCCGGGGCGAGTTCATGCCATTACGCGATTGGTTACACGAAAACATCCACCGGCATGGGCAGCGCTACCGCGCCACTGAACTCGTGGAAGTCGTCAGCGGCGTCCCGCTCTCGCACCGCCCCTTCGTCGACACACTCGGCGCCAAGCTCAAGCCGCTTTACGGCCTGTAAAACCCGGCTGTGTTGTGCCAAGCGCTAATCAGTCCACGTTCTCGACGGATTTAATCTCTGGAACCAGGGAGCGTACCCGCTGCTCCACGCCCGCCTTAAGCGTCATCGCACTCATCGGGCAACCAACACATGCCCCCATCAGGCGCACCTTGGCGATACCATCTTCCACCCCCACCAACTCAATATCGCCACCATCAGACTGGATATACGGGCGAATGCTGTCAATTACCTCCGCGACACGTTGGTGTAGCGTCTTTTCCTCGGCGGGCTTATCTGCCATCGTATAGCAACTCCCAAGATAACATATCAGCCGGGCCACTCATGCTCACGCACGACACTGACCCGGCTCATGACCTCGAACTTCATCACGCAACGTACTGGACGAGTTGCAGATACGCAAGTGAGCGCATTTCAGACTGACTGTCCCATCATCAGATCCCCGAGAACCTATTCCCCTGACCAAACATATTCGTCCTGTTATCGGTCTTTCAGGCCAAAATCTCACATTCTTGACTCCGAAAGCCATGATTCAAGCCACTGACGTTTGGGAATGTGCTGATCTTTCTTTTGTTGGCCCTGCCGTGCCGATCTGTTAATATGCATAGGATGAGTGTGGAGACTGGCGGCGCATGTGGTGTAACAGCGCCGCTGATCCGCACAAAGCACACAATCCTTGTGTGCACTTAGCGCTGGGTGTTGTGCTGGGCAAGGACAGAAGCCGCGCCGTCGTTGTTCATACCTCTACGTCGGCCTGTATATGTTTCCCGGCTCTAGCACGACAGAACTATCCTCGGCCGCTCGGCTGTTGCCATAGTGGGCACCGGCTTATCGGTCAGAGCCCCCCGAAAGGAGTTTTCCAGATATGAGTCAGGTATTCAGCAGCGGTGGTCGTCTACGCGACCAGCTAATCCTCACCTTATTGCTCGCCATCGTGCTACCTGGCAGTGCTCTGGCGCAAGATGCCAGCAGCCCTGTACAGTCATTCACTGACGGCCAAATCCATGAAGTGCGCTATACGGCTACGTTTACCCCGGAAGACCTGATATTCGATCAGCTACTGGGGTATGACCGCGTACAGCTCGCCGATGGTCTCTGGTTGGATACTCCCGGTGAACCCATGCTGCCCGTGCAACGGCTGTACATCGCCCTGCCAGCAGGCATGTCCGTCACCAAGGTGTCATGTGCGAGTTTCGAAACACTGGCTCTGCCCGGCGCTTACAACATATTCCCCACCCAACCGCCCCGCCATGTTTCAACGCCAGCAACTCCGGCGGACTTCGTCGCTCCCGATCCCGACACCTACCAGTCCACGGAGGCTTTTCCCGCCCAGCCGGTACAACTGATCCACCAGAGCGACCTGGCCGGTCAGGGCATGGCATTACTACAGATCGCCCCACTACGCTATTTCCCCGCCGAGCACCGCCTAGAACTCTACACCTCTATTGAAGTGGTACTGGAAGGCACCGGCGGCTACGTCTGCGGCGACTACCTGCCGGATACCATATCCGCTAGCGGTCGCGCGGCCTGCGAGAACGCCCTGGCCAACCTGGTGATTAATCCCGAGCACGTCGCGCCGCGGGTTTCGGATCAACCGCGCCCCCTCACGCGCGGCGTGCCCGCCGGCACCTACGATTACGTCATCATCACCCAGACCAGTTGGGTGGACGATTTCCAGCCCCTGGCCGACTGGAAGACCAAGCGCGGCGTACCGGCCACTATCGTCACCACCGACTGGATCTACAACAGCGGCGGATACAGCGGCACCAACTATGAAAAAATCCGCGCCTTTGTCATAGACGCATACAGCAACTGGGGCACCATCTACTTCCTGCTCGGCGGCGACACCAACACCGTGCCATACCAGATCAAGAACGTGCTGGATGACGACATCCCCAATGACACCTACTACGGCGACTTCGACGACGATCTGACCTGTGAGGTCCACGTCGGCCGTGCCTCGACGCGCGACACGTCCGCCATCAGCACTTTCATCAACAAAGTGTTTACCTACGAGCAGAATCCACCCATGACGGATTACGTCGAGATCGCCACCATGCTCGGCTTCGATCTCAACGAATATGGCAGCGGCGAGGGCGAGGGCTGCAAGGAGGTCATCCGTACCATCCTGATCCCCGACGACTGGACCTGCCGCACCGAGTACGACAGTGAGTCCGGCTCACACTTGGCCGACTCCCTCAATTACCTCAACCAGGGCAACAACCTGGTCAACCACATCGACCACTCCAGCACCAACGTCATGGGCGCCGGCGGAACAGTGCACGGCGACTATATGAATCGCACCGATATGAGCAATCTCACTAACGGTGATCGCCAGAGCATCTACTACTCAATCGGGTGCTGGGCCTGCGATTATGCCGCCGATACCTGTATTGCCGAGTCCTTCGTGCGCAACGCCAACGGCGGGGGTATAGCCTTCATCGGTAACTCGCGCTACGGCTGGTACCAGCCCTACCAGACCGACGGCGTCTCGCTGCGTTACGACCGCATCTTCTTCGCGTCCATCTTCGCCAGTCGCCAATACAACCTCGGCGCGGCCTTCTCTTTCCATAAAAACGTCTGCTCCGGGCAGGGCTATTACGATTACATCTTCACCGAGCTGACTCTGCTCGGCGATCCGGAGTTGCCCATCTGGACCTCAACACCCCAAGACCTCTCCATCGCGCACGCTGAAACCCTGACCACCGGCGTTTATTCCACCTTCCCCGTGCAGGTCAATCGCGGCACTGGCATCGACCCGATCGAAGGCGCCACCGTCTGCCTCTGGAAGGATGACGACGTCTACGAGGTCGCTACCACCAATGAGGCCGGCCTGGCTACCTTCAGCTTTGTGCCCACCAGCACCGGCACCATGCTGGTAACCGTTTCCGCGCATGACTATCTGACCTACGAGGGCAACGCCGACGTCCAAGACGGCACCACCTACACTCTGACCGTCAACACCACCGGCCAGGGCAGCGTCACGCTCGATCCGCCCGGCGGCACCTACGCCCCCGGCACCTGGGTCGAATTGACCGCCGAAGGCGCTGATGGCTGGACTTTCGATCACTGGGGAGACGCCCTGACCGGCGCGGAGAATCCCACCGATATCCTGATGGACAACGACTACTCCGTCACCGCCGTCTTCGTCGACTTCGAGGACTGCAACGAGAACGGCGTCCCCGACGACCAGGATATCTCCAGCGGCACCAGCACCGATTTCAACGGCAACGGCATCCCCGACGAGTGTGACGGCCTCGGCGACATGAACTGTGATGGCGAAGTCAACGCTTACGACATCGACGGCTTCATCTGCGCCCTGTCAGTCGAGTGCGACTACGAAGGTCAATACCCCGGCTGTGACCGCAATCGCGGCGATTGCAACGGCGATGGCGAAATTAACGCCTACGACATCGACAACTTCATCCTGATCGTCGGCAGCTAGCGCGAATTCGGGAATAGTCCGCTACCTCCGGGAGGGCGAGGCTCCTGCCGAGCCGCGGGATTCATCCCGCGCTATGCGCGCGCCGGGTGCCCCATGGCTTCAGCCGTGGGGAACACGAATCGAACCGCGCGTGCGCAACTACCATGCCAGCAGTGCTTTGACTGGATGCTTCATCTCGCATACAAAGGACGCCACTGGCAGCCTGCCAGTCAGTGTCTTTCAAAATCGTCCGTGCCAAACGCGAGTCAGGTTTTCGATTTGGGGTGCAACTATGAATGCTCAAAGACTGCTCATTAGCGCTGGGCTAATCGTGCTGAGTATTGTTGGATGTGCTTCTGAACGCAGGCACGACGAGAAGCTTCACGCTCAGAAGGACGTGGCTGCCGTAGAAAACCTGGTATCGCTACTCGACGAGTTGCCTGTTTGGCCGAGTCAGTCGCGGAATCTCTCGAAAGCAGAGTGGCATAGGTTAGTCGATACCGCGCGCGTTGTGCAAACAATCCATCGTGCTGACGTGGTGGAGGCTCTGAGTACATATATTATCGATGCTTCAAACGCTACAGTTCTAAACAGCGATGCTGAATCGAGGATCTTCCTGCTATTGCGAGTCGTATTCAGCTTGCCTGAGCATGCTCCTGTGGAACAGCGTCGCTATTACATAGGGTGGATAAATTGGCCCGCCGATGAAGACGGGTACGTAAATCTCGCATGGCCCATCAAATGGGACAATGGCGCCCCCTGTTTGCTTGACCGACAGTGCGGCCGGAGCGGCACATTATATAGCGCGCCAGAGGAATACGAGCATTACTTATCCCACTATGAGTATCGCGATCTTGATCAGTTTTGATGACATGAGGGCAAGTACCACCAGCCGCGACAAATCACAACCGCGATCACCAGAATATACCAATATGCCCCCACACACGCTTACTCAGTCCAGGACCGGCGCGAGCGCCTGCCGCGCGCGGCGTGCGTCGGCTTCGGACTCAAATGAGAGGTAGAGCACAGCACGCTCGCCGAGCACCGCCGCCGTTAACGAACGCATCTTAATCTCGGCGTCGGCGAGAGTGCGCGCGATTCCCGCCGCCAGCCACGGCCGATCCGGCCCTTCCAGACGCAGCCAGCGCTCGGTGGACCTTCTCAGCCCGGCCTTGGTCGCCGCTCTCGTCTGGGCTTCGCCCCGCAGCGGGGCCAGAAAGAGCGTGCTGGTACCGGGCACTGACTCGCGCGGGCGCGATCCGGATAACCAATGTCGAATAGCAGACATACACGACGGGCGGACATTGGCGGAAACCGGGCAGGGCCGGGAGATCATGACATCCAGGTTGGCACCGGCCCGAAAGACCTCGGCCAACTGCTCTGAGACAGCCCCGGCACAGCCTTCGATCTCGCCTTCCCAGACTTCCACCTCGGTGATCCCGAATGCCATGTTATGTACCATCCCCATTAAGCCAATCGTCCATTCCGTGTGTCGAGGGATACCCGAGTACCGGGCCGTCGTCAAGCATCAGTTGCCAACGAAACGGGATCTCCCGGTCCGCGCCTATAGTCTGTCCAGCCAGGCTCCGCACGGTGCCCGCGGATGTACGAAGTGACTCTCCGGCAATGGCGAATCACGGACTCGGGTCGCAACCAACACCGCCGGGGTCGTTAGTGGCTCTGTGGGGCAGTCCTGATCCCGCACCGTAACCGCATCGGGCGGACTGAAGCTCGTGGAATCGCGGCTGCCGCCGTACACCGGGTGCGGCGACTGCTCGTGTGCCACGTGCGAGGACGGCCGGGTCGAAGCCTGCGAGATGAGTGGCTACGCGTGCGCCTGGAGGCGCGGGTGCAACGATGACATGACTGGCACGGCGCGCTCGGCATACGTCTGGATGGGTGGCGAATGTTACTGCTGGGACGGCGTGGATGAGAATTGGTACCTGACCGGTTGTCCCCCGCCCCCATCACTCTGCTGCGACGGCCGCGAGGTGGGACCGTTGCCAGGGCGCGGCGGTGGCGACTTCCGCGGTGAGATGCCTGGGGCGCCCACGCCGGCGGGACGCCACGATCGCGTTCGGGATCCGGTCAACGACCGCGCGCGGCGCGTTTGCGATCGATCTCGTGCAGGTGACGCTTGCGCAACCGGAAGGCCTCCGGCGTGACTTCCACCAGTTCGTCGTCCTCAATGAATTCCAAGGCGATCTCGAGCGTGATTTCGCGCGGCGCTTTGAGCACCACCGTCTTGTCAGCGGCGGCGGCACGGATGTTGGTCAACTTTTTCCCGCGACACACGTTAACGACAACGTCGCCGGCGCGGCAGTGCTCGCCCACGATCTGGCCCCTGTAGACCGGCTGGGTAGGCGCGACGAACATAGCGCCGCGGTCGGAGAGGTTGTCGAGGGCGTAGGCTGTTACCTGGCCTGATTCACAGGCGATCAACACGCCATTGGCGCGATGCGGGATGCTGCCGCGGAAGAACTCGTATTCATAGAAGTTGTGGTGCATGATAATCGTGCCTTGCGTCGCCGTCATCAGGCGGTTGCGCACACCGATCAGTCCGCGGGCGGGAATCGTGAACTCAATACGTGACTGGTTGTCGCGCGTCTCCAACTTGTTGCAGATCGCGCGGCGCAGGCCCATCAGTTCCATGACGGGGCCGAGGTGCGCGGTCGGCACCTCGACCACGCACATCTCGATCGGTTCGGTCTTCCTGCCGTCCAACTGGCGGAAAACCACCTTGGGCTTACCAACCGCCAATTCGTATCCTTCGCGACGCATGTTCTCGATCAGCACCGAGAGGTGCAACACCCCGCGGCCGGCCACGTGAAACTCCTCGGGCGTGGGGCCCGGCTCGACACGCAGGGCGACGTTGCGCTGTAACTCCTTGTCGAGCCGCTCACGCAGGTGACCGCTGGTCAGGAATTTCCCCGAGCGACCCGTGAAGGGCGAGTCGTTGACGCGGAAGGTCATGTGCAGCGTGGGTTCGTCGATGCGGACGATCGGCAGCGGTTTGGGATTATCCAGATCGGCGATCGTATTGCCGATATCGACCGAGTCGAGCCCCACAATCGCGCAGATGTCGCCGGCCGCCACCTGCGTGACCTTCCTGCGGCCTAAGCCGTCAAAAACGTAGAGTTCGCCGACTTTCTCAATGGCCCGCGTGCCGTCGAGATGGATGACCGTGACGTTGCGGGCGGCGCTGATTGTGCCGGCAAAGACACGCCCGATCCCGATACGACCGACGTAGTCGTTGTAGTCGAGCGTCGTGATCAGCATCTGGAGCGGAGCCGCGGGATCAACTTCCGGCGTCGGCACATGCTCGAGAATCTTGTCGAACAGGACGAAGATGTTGTCCGAGTGCTGGGCGGGATCGAGCGTGGCGTAGCCCTGCGTCGCGGAAGAGTAGACCGTAGGGAATTCAAGCACGTCTCCATCGGCTCCCAACTCGATGAACAGATCGAGGACTTCATCGTGGACGTCCACGGGGCGGGCGTCGGGACGATCCACCTTGTTGATCACCACGATCGGGCGCAAGCCGTACTCGAACGCCTTGCGCAGCACAAACGTCGTTTGCGGCATCGGCCCCTCGAACGCATCCACCAGCAGCAAACAGCCATCGGCCATCTTGAGGACACGTTCCACCTCACCGCCAAAGTCGGAGTGCCCGGGCGTGTCAATCAGGTTGATCTTCACGCCGTGGTAGTCGATGGCGATGTTCTTGGAGAGGATCGTGATGCCCCGCTCGCGCTCGAGGTCATTCGAGTCGAGGATCCGCTCGCCCTTAAGCTGCGCGCCGCGAAACTGGCCGCATTGCCGCAGCATCTGATCGACCAGCGTGGTCTTACCATGGTCAACGTGGGCGATGATAGCAACATTGCGAATGGTTCTGTTAATCACATCATTCTCTTCCTATGTAAACAGCGACAGCAAGCAGGCGTGCGACCGCGGTACTCGATCTTATGCGAGTGGTCTGGTTACTCCATATAGTGTATGCGTTTTTACCTCGATCGTCGCCATGCCCGATCCTCGGACTGACCACCCGCCCGCGACCATGCTCCGAGACTGTCGATTCCCCTACGGCGGCGCGCATCCCGACACCAGGCGGCTCCCGCGGCCGAAACATCACAAACCTTGGAAACAACTGGAGCAACGTCATGGCGCCGACGTATGCGCGCGGTAGAACTGCCGTTGCGGTACCGGCCGAACCTGGCCGACATGCCGACTTCCGTCCTCCGGGGAACAGACACGCACCGAGCCCGCCATTCCATGGTAGAACAGGAACCCCCTGATCCACGTCGCTGTCGTTCTCGCCGTAACGGCCCCGCCGCCATTCGCATGGTCGCGTCCGATAACCTTGCGCGGACGGTGCGACCAGCGCTGCCTGGTAATTCAGGCCACTTACCCGTCAACCGCCCAGCACCGATCTGCCGATTCTATCTGTATTCAACCAACTTCGGCTCTATTGGTCCAAGCAGGGCTTGAGTGGGCCTATGGCGACGACACCAGATGTACTGACTGTCGGCGAAGTGGCGGCGTTCATGCGGGTCTCACGCGAGACGGTCTACCGTCTGGCCGCGCGCGGCGAACTGCCAGGGCGCAAGATCGGCCGGATCTGGCGGTTTCCGAAGGCCGCCATCCTGAAATACGTGGAAGGGGAATCGGCAGTTGGGCATGCCCGCCGCACGGCACAGGGCAGGGATCCTCGCGCCGCGGACAGTAACGACGACGAGAAGCGGCTGCCGGTTTCAACCGGGGCACTGGAGCCGTGATCGCAGTTGGATGTTCTGGAGCTTATGGCGATGCTTTCGCGAAGAGTGCAGCTTGACCGCGCCGCTCGGTATGGTGCTGGCGTCAGCAGCATCCCGCTGGGTATCGACTACGGGCCGAGCAGCATCGAGCAGACGCAACATCGCCTGATCGTTGGCCTTGGATTCGGATGGTGAACATGAGCAACGCATGCGAAACACATCACCCGGCACGCGGGTTTCGATCCCGGATGAGGGCCGGCGTTGACTGGTTCATTCCTGCCCACGTCCGCGGCGGCGATCTGGACGTGCTCCGCCGGGCCCGGCTGGTGGT
>JBDRDH010000067.1:0-19353 GCA_043820985.1 Planctomycetota bacterium | reverse complement strand
GCACGACCTTTAACGATCCTCGCCGGTGACATGAGCACGGAAGAAGCGTTCACGTCCGTTCAAATTCAAATGTTTCATTTCTGGCCGAAGGCGATCAGTGCGGAGCGAGCGGAACTTGACGCCGCTGAATTTCAGCGTCCGGCGACCTTGCGTTATTCCACGGGGCAGGTGGCTACTGATTCTCTTGGGGATATGAATAAGGATGGCTTTAATGAAGCCTATGGATGCTATTTGGTTGGATTGCATGAGGGTGTGGCTCGGTTCGTGTTCGAGCCGGGTTCATTGCCGCGCCACAATCCGGTATTTATGATCCCCAACCGGTTCGGTCGCCGCTGCTGGGTTTATTGCGATGGCGAGGCGCTACCTACCGACTGGCACGATGCCACGGGTAACGTGTTGTTTATGATACCGGGTGTGATTCAGACGAGTCGTTCGATTGAGATCCAGGTGGGTGATTCGTGATGGAAGTTTAACCCTCGCTGTCGCTCTGGGCTCGGATTGTGCGCTCGGTGTGTGGCATGCCCGCGCTTTCAGCTTGGGCATGGCACCCGCGCTGCGCGTTCGGATTGGGAATTCAATCCGCTGTCGCTCGGGGCTCGGATTGTGCGCTCGGTGTGTGACATGCCCGCGCTTTCAGCTTGGGCATGGCACCCGCGCGCTTGCCGGGTGCTTGGGAAGACATTAGAAAGCTCTTATGCGTTCTAATCTGACATGCAAATATTCGCGACGGTTGAACCTGTTGCTGGTGTTCCTGCTGTTGGGGCTGCCGAGCGCCGCTGGCCAGACTGGATTGCTATACCGCTTCGAGGTCGGTGATGAGCTTGTCTACGAACGACGTATACAAAGCTTAAATTCCGGTACCAATGAACTTATTCGCCGGGATGTGCAACAGATCCGTATCTGGTGCCTGGCGCGGACCGTCTCGGAAGCTTTTCTGTTGTTCGAGATCACGCCGGTGGATGATGGGACCCCCCTACCGCCCCGTGCCGTGTTAATGTACGTCGATCAGTATGGGCGCCGCCGTATTCCCGATAGCATGCAACTATTGGCGGATGAACTGGAGATCGCGTTCGAGCTGGTCCCGGTGCAACGTCTGACCATGCAAGCGGTGGCGGCCTGGATCACTCCCGCCAATATCTTCGGTCAGCAACGGCGTTGTACGCTGGCGGGACCGGATGATAAACATGACCGACACACGCGCGTGGATTACAAGATTGAGTATCCCCCGCCGCTGGGGAGCGTGCTGGGGTATCAAGGATCAGGCCGCTATTGGTACGACACCCAGGCAGGACTCGTGACACGATGTGAGGCTTCGCGGCAGGATAAGCTGTCGAATACCACAACGCAGAGTGTCGCGCTACTGCGCCGCCAGACGCGCCAAACACAGGAGTGGATCCGCCGGCGTGTCGCCGAAACGCAAATATACCTGCAAAGCGTGCAGCGTGAACGCCGACTATGTCAGGATATCCTCACGCAGCCGGAGCAGGTTGATCGGATTCTGGAACGCTTGGGCCGCTTATGGTCCGGGCGTGGCGGCGACTTTGACGCCAAAAGTGGATCACCCTACGAGCGGCTGGCACGTGCTCATCGGCATTACCTGTCCGAGCGGGTAACCGAACTACGAAGTATGGCGAAATACGCCCAACAGACACTCAATCACCCGGCGCCGCCGTGGTCGTTACAGGATATTGCCGGGACGGCGGTAGCCAGCGAAGAAATGCGCGGCGACGTGACGATCGAATGCCTGTGGAGCTGCCACGAGCGTCATTTCTGGGCCACGTTGGCCGCCCTGCGCGACCTGCGGCCACAATTAAAAGGCACGCCGATACGGGTAATCTGCCTCAACGTGGATACTGATGCATATCAGGCGACACGGGTGATCGCCGGCCTGCCCGCCGGTCAGACGCACGTGCTGGCCGGCCCGCTACTAACGATCAACAATCCCGCCAGGCTGCCAGTCTTGCGTGTGCTGGACAAACAGGGTGTTGTGCGCCACCTGTGGACAGGTTGGCGGCCGTCATATACCCCCATCCTGTCCCCGGCTTTGGATCTGATCGAGTAGGCCGGATCCTCGTGCACTCCAACGGTAACACGGTTAAAGTTAGCAGACCCGCCCGCTGCCGTGGAAGTGGATGTCCATCAGTCGGCATATTTGGAGGGTGTGATCGTGATCCTCTCATCTTTGTCCAAGTCGGCCGTGACCTTTGGATTCTTCTTGAGCTGCATGGTTCTGCTGTCGGGTTGCGCGGCGAACGATCGCGTTATTGAACCACAGCCCGCCAAGATCCACGAAGTTGCGCTTAAGGACCCGCAGGCTCGCATTGATGAAATTCGTGCCGATCCAGTGGCGTACCTTCAAGAAGTAGCCCGGAATTGCAGCCAGCTTCACCAGTACACGGTGGAGTTCACGCGCTTTGAGCGGCGTGGGCTCTTTCGCATTATGTACGGACCGGAATACATTGTGTGTCGCTTCCGCCATGAACCTTACAGCCTGCATATGAAGTGGCTTAACGAGGATATCAAGTATAACGAATCGGCGTATATCGCCGGTGAGCATGATGATAAAGTGCGCTTCATCACACGTTGGTGGTCTCCGCCGCTGTCACCCCCGCCGACGATCAATGAGGTCGCGCTGATGACTCCGGTTATTTGGGGTGAAGCCAAACGTCCGCTGAATCAGTGGGGTGTCGAGCAGATGGTCACGCGCACGCTGACCTCGATTGCGGCGGCTGGGGATAATGTGAAGCTCACCTACCAGAACGTGTTGAAACTACCGCAGACCGAGACCACCGTGTATCACCTGCACCTGGAATATAGCGGTTCGAAATATAAAGTCCCAATCCAGGAGTTGTATATCAACATTGATAACGATCTGCCGGCCGGCACCGTGCTGAAATTTGCATCGGGGCAGATCGACGCCGCGTATTACTACAAGAATCTCGATGCCAGTGTCGAGTTGACCGACGATGATTTCCTGTTATCCGTCGAGCGCGAGAATGTTGAGGACGTCCCGGCCGACGATTGAGCATACATGAGCGGTACGAATATAACTGACTTAGCCTGCATGCAACGGGCTTTGCAACTGGCTGCGCGCGGGCGCGGGCGGGTCGAGCCCAATCCGATGGTCGGGTGCGTTCTCGCGCGCGGCGAACGAATCATCGGCACCGGCTATCATCGCCGCTTTGGGGGGCCGCACGCCGAGGTGTTGGCACTGCGCGACTGCCGGGAGGATCCCGCCGGTGCCACGGTTTACATCAACCTGGAGCCGTGCTGCTATCACGGCAAAACGCCACCATGTACCGAAGCCCTGATCGCGGCGCGCGTCAAACGGGTCGTGGCGGCGATGACCGATCCCAATCCGCGGGTCGCGGGGCGCGGGTTGCGTCTGCTTCGCCGGGCCGGTATCTCGACGGAGGTGGGCCTGCTGCGCGTCGCCGCCATGGAATTGAACGCGCCGTTTCTCAAGCTCATACGCCGGCGGCGCCCATGGATCATTCTCAAGTGGGCACAGAGTCTGGACGGTAAAATCGCCACGCGCACCGGCGATGCCGAGTGGATCACGGATGAGGTCATGCGGGCGCACGTTCATCGCGAACGCGGCCGGCTCGACGCCCTACTCATCGGCATTGGCACCGTGCGGACCGACGATCCACTGCTGACGTGCCGGGTGGGTCGCCCACGCCGAGTGGCTGCGCGCATGGTGCTGGATCCACACTTGAAAATCCCCACGAAAGCTCACCTGGTGCAGACCGCCGGCCGAGTCCCGACCTGGATATTCTGCCGGCGTGACGCGCGGGGTGCCGGGCGACTGGAAAAAGCCGGCTGCAAGATCGTGCGCGTACCCGCAACCGCCGCCGGCGTTTCGCTGCCGGCCGTGCTGGACGTGCTGGGCAAACAGCAGATGACCAACCTGCTGGTCGAGGGTGGAGGCCGCGTTCTGGGTGCGTTCTTCGATCAGCAACTCGCGGATGAGGTGCATATCTATATTGCCCCGCGCCTGATCGGCGGCGCGACGGCTAGTGGTCCGTTACATGGTCGCGGCATAGCCAGAGTGGCTGACTCTGTTGTTCTGCCAGCGGATGCAGCATTGAAACGGCTAGGTCAGGGGTGGTTGATGCAGGCGCGGATTTGAAGAGGCGTGAGGTTAACCCTCGCTGGCGCTTCGGGCTCGGATTGGGCCGGGGGCGGCCGCGCAACTTAAACGGCTGGGACAGGGGTGGTTGATGCGGGCGCGGATTTGAAGAGGCGTGGGTTCAACCCTCGCTGGCGCTTCGGGCTCGGATTGGGCGGGGGCGGCCGCCACAGGGGACGGCCGCCACAGAGGGCGGCCGCTACAGGCTCACAGCCGAGACGGCTGTGATACCCTGGCGGTTTGGGGTTGGCTTGTTTGGTTCTACGGCTGGGTGGGCCAGATTGAGTCCAGGAAGGCTTTGACGTTTTCGAAGTAGCGGTCGGGCTCGTGGTATGGGCCGCGGGCGTGCGGGAGGTCGGGGAATTCCAGGATCGTTGCCGGGGCGGGTGATAAGGCCAGTATTCCGGGGACGTGCGCGGAAGTCGCGTATTCATCCTGGCCGTAAACGACCGCGAGGATCGGCTGGGTGACCTGCTGGATCTGGACTTGCAGCCGAGTCTCATCGTCGAACAGGGTGTAATAGCGTTCTGGGCGTCCGGCGCAGAGATAGCTGAAGCGTTCAATCTCGGCGCGCAATGAAATCACACCATCGAGTATCACGGCGTTGACGAATTCGGGTTGGGCGGCGGCGTGGGCAACGGACGGGATCGAACCCCCCGAAACACCCATCAGGGTGACCTGCTCGGCGTCGGTGTTCGCCAGGGTCCAGTCAAGCACGGCATCAAGGTCGCCATACAGTGAGTCCAGTTCAGGTCTGCCGGTGCTGCCACCGAAGCCCTGGTAATCGTACATGACGAATGACCAGCCCTCGTCGTAGAGCGTCTTGGTGATCAGCAGGTAACAAGCCATCTCACCGACGCCGCCATTGGAGAACACGATCGTGCCGCGATTTTCCGGGCTGCGGACGTACCAGACGCGGAGCGTTTCACCGGCGGCGGTCGTGACCTGGGTTTCTTCATACACCATGTCGGCCTGGCCCGGATTGTCGACCGGCTCGAGCTCCGGCACGCCGAAGACGACCTTGAGCCACTCACACGTCTTGGAGGGATCCAGGGCAATACACGAAGCCAGATCCACGAACGCCGGCTCCGGGATGCAGCCGGTGAGGAGTAGCGCCAGGATGACAAGTGACAGAGGCGCGAATCTTGAGATTATTCGCCGGGGTTTTCGGCGAAGTGTGAACGTGCTCTGGTAGTCCTGTCCGGTGGAGGTGTTTGGCGTATCGACATTCATCAGTGTGGATCTCCTGTGAGTTGTAATTACGGGGGATGCTACTCGCGGCGGGCTGGTCGCCGCAAGGGATATCAGCGCGGCGTTTGTGGGCTGGTCATTCGGTTGGTGATTACGGACACGGATCGCAGTAGCCCTGGCTGACGCACCAGACGAAGCTGTCGATGTCGTAGGCGTTCACGGCGCCGTCGCAGTTGGTGTCGTTGGCGCAATAGTAGTCACAGGGAAACGTGGCGATCCACTGCTCGCGATTGCCGATGGCCATGATGAAGGCGTCGATGTCGTACGAGTTGGCCCCGTCGCCCAGGCAGTTGGCATCGCCGCGGTAGTCTGTGCCGCCACAGTCGCAGAAGTCGTTGGTGCACGCCACGCCGTCGCCGAGGTAGTAGCCACCGGTGGCGAGGCAGTCTTCCTCCGTCATCGGGCTTTCGGGAGCACAGCCGTACCCCAGGCAGCAGCCGCCGGTGCCGCACGGGGGATTCAAAATGGCACATGTCGCCGGCCACAACTCGAACCGCATCGTCGGGCCGACGCAGATGTCAATAGGGACATAATCAGTGCAGATGCCGGTCGCATCGTCGCAGCAGGCGCCGGATGGGCCAGACCAACACATGCCGAGGCACAGACTCAGGTTGTTGCCAAGCTGCGACGGGCCGGCACCGGTATCCTGGAAGGAGTACTCGTCGCCAATACGGCTATCCATCCACCGGAAGATGCACGCGTCACCGTCGGCGCCCTGAATGGACAACCATCCGTTGACCATACAGCAGCATTCGCTCAGGTCGGCTCTGTAGCCCACGAGGGGATGACCATCATATAGCCGGTCGTTACGGACCGTGCGCAGCGGCGGAACGTTCAGGTAAATGCAAGTCGGATTCGCGATATCCGGTACGCCGGCAGCGTCGGGATAGAAGAAGATGTCGAAAGTGATGTCCGAATCATCGCAACTGGACCATGCGCCGGTCCACTCCAGTTCGAGACCCCACCAGTCGATGGAGCCGATCCAGCCCGAGAGATTGAAGAAGTCTTCGTAGACGACATAGTCGTAATACGTGTCACTCGTGTACGCCATCTGCCACTCGGTCGGGCCGGACGGACTCTGTGCAAAGAGCGTGCCCCAATCGGGGCACTCTGGCGGGCCGGGGCATTCGAAGGGTGGAGATCCGTAGCAGGACTCGCCTTCGTACCAGCCGCCACCCATGTACATGCACTCGACCTCGATGAAATCACCAATGCAGATTCCGTCCAGGCAGCAAGCGCCGAGGATCGGGGCCGGGGGTTCGCAAGACGGATCCAGGTTGGTGCACAGGGTATCGGCCGCGAAGCGCTGGGCGAAGCCCTGGCAGTTCTGCTCGGAGACTTCGTCGTAGCAGTTACCCGTCAGCTCGTCGCAGCAAGCGCCGAAGCGCTCGACCCACTGGCCGGTCAGGCAGAAGCCCAGGTCGTAGTCGGTTAGCTCCAGATCGTTGCCGTCCTGGTCACCCTGATAGGCGAAATCGTTCGTAGCGCCGCTGACCCAGAGGAACCAGCAGTTGTTGTCCGAGTTGCCCTGAATCGAAACCCAGCCGTCCAGCAGGGTGCAGGGCGGATCCAGAACCACGTCGTACTTGTAGGCATTCCAGCTACCCCAGTCGCCGTCCGCCACTGGTGAGACGGAGACGTTGTAGGAGCATGGGGAGACGGTCGTGTCCGGCATGCCGGAGCCATTATCCGGCCAGAACTCGATCAGGAAGGTCTCGGGATTATTGGGTGTACACTCTATCCATTGATCATCGTAATAAGCCGAGATGCCCCACCAGTGGATGTCCTCGATGGCGGCATAGGTGCTGTAATTATCGAAGACCTTGTGCCCGCCCTGCAAGTCGCTGACACCGGCGGCGTAGTAACCTTCCGCCGGTTGATTGAAAATCGTCTCGCCGGCCGGGCATTCGGTCGTGATACGCATTGTCGGAGAGACCGCGGACAGGCCGGTGTTACCGCCTGGCCCTGGCAACATAGTGGGATTGCCAGCACGCCAGGTGGCAGTTCGCACATCCCGCGCTACGCCACCCGCGGCGACACCAATGAGTACGGCCACTACACCACATGTCCGAACTGTCATCCGCATTTCCTCCCGGCTATGTGCCCCGGTATCTCTCGTGGAGGTGGTTCAGAGCGACACGGTGACGATCTCCGCGCGCTCTGCCCCGCACTCCCACGGCCGGCGTCACTTCTAATATAAGTATACACAGATAAGCCTATCTAAAACAACGACGAAACAGGTCTTTACTTGAGTGGCGTGCGTGAGTTGGCGATCTGGCATGTGCCTGACGGCAAGGACCCGGCGCTGTGTGTCGTCGGGTCCTTGTGTTGGTTGACGATGATTTAGTTGTACCTATCCGCCGCCGCTGACCAGGGCGATAAAACCGTCGATATCGTATGAGTTTACGACACCGTCGCCATTGGCATCGGCGAGCATCGGGTCACAGTCGGGATAGCGGTCGTAGTACGCAGCGAAATCCGGGTAGCTGGACACGGCCAGGATAAAGCCGTCGATGTCGTACGCATTGACGATGCCGTCGCAGTTCATGTCGCCGAGCCCGTATACGATCTGGCCTGATAGGCCGGCCCAGAAACCGCCGGTAAGTGAGTAGTCGCCGCCGGTCATGGTCTGCCCCGCGTCCCATTGGCCGATGGTACCGGAGAGCTCGTAGTCACCGCCAAGAGTGAACATGTCGCCACCGCCGTCCATGGTGAACCAATCTAGTTCGTAGTCACCGGCGATGATTGGTGCCGTAAACACGCCAAAGGTCAGCGTGACCGCCAGGAGCCAGTATCTGAAAGTGTTATGCATTCTGTTCACGATTGTTCTCCTCATCATCGCCGGGTGGCCGATTAGACCGCCCGGCGATAGACGGCTCCCTAGTCAATATTCGCCGCATGGTCCTCGACTTCACGGGCTTCCCGCACGCGGTCGAGCTGGAGTTCGGCCGGGACGCCCCAAGCCTCCGGGTGCAGATAGGTGCCGCGCTCGCTCTCGGGCTTGTCGACCTCGACCTGCACGCGGTTGGCGTTGGCGAACGGATCCTGTCGCACACCGGTTACCTGCCAGGAGACTTTCAGGCCGGGTTTGCCGCCGGCGATTTTGAACTGGTTGTCCGCGATCTCCTCGGCGATGTAGACCTGGGCGAAGCCGCCGATGCAGGTGAGCTGATAGCGGAACTCCATGTTGAGCGCCTCGAACCACTCCGGCATGGCGACGACGGCCTCACCGTCGCCGTCGAGCACGACATTGCCGTTGTAGATGTTCATCATGTCGGGCGATTCGACGAACGAGTGGTAGAGGTACTTATTCTCTGGATCGAGCGGGTGGTCGATCATAAACGTGCCGCCGCCCTTGGAGAGCATGCCGGTGCAGCGCAGGTTGCCAGAGAAATAGCCGGCGTAGTTGGTGGCCCCGCCGCCGGCGTAGCCGTACACGCCATAGTTCGTGCCGCTGCCGCCAGACACGTAGCCGTAGACGCCGAATTTTGTTCCGGTGCCGTCGCCGCCGGTGGCCCGACCCTCGACGCCCTTGTAGCCGCCTTCACCCTTCACGCCAATGCCGTAGTTGCCCACATCGCTGATGTGATAGCCGTAGACGGCGGGGGCATCGTGGCCATCGCGCGAGTTGTAGCCTAAGATCGCACTACCGAAGCCGGCGGATTCGGCTCTGAGGACATCTTCATTCGACACGGTATTCTCACCCACGATCTTGACGACGTTTCCGGAGTTGTCCGCTGTGATCTGAAACGCGCTGCCTAAGTAGCCGGTCGCGCCGTTGAGGTCGAACGTGGCCAGCTGGCCGAAGTCGGCGTCGACGGTGACTTCCATGCCGATCGGCTCTTCAGTACCGGTGGAGTAGACGGACAAAGCCGCCGTGTTGAAGATCTCGGCGTTGTGGTCGATCACGACGCAGTCGCTGCCGGTATTCTGGAACTTCCCTGCCACGCCGCTGGCGGAAGAAAAGTAACCGCCGTAGCCGCCGCCGGTTTTCTCGCCGCGCACCGCGACGCTATCGGGGCCCGTGCTGACGTTGCTGCCGTACAGGCCGTAGGTTGTCCCGGTCACTGCCGTGGCTGAGCCATAGACGGCTCGGCCACTCGTGCTGTCGGCTCGTCCGTATACTCCGTAGTTCGTGCCGCTCGTGGCGTTGCAGCGGGCGTAGACGCCGCGGCCCATGCTGGCGTTGGTGGTGAACCGGCCGCCTTCGGCGAGACCGCTGGTCGAGTTGGCGACACCCCACACCCCGAAGCCGCCGGTGCTGTCGGTCACGCCGTACAAGCCGCTGGCGTTGCCGCTGCCGGCGGCGGCATAGCCCGAAACACCGCTGCCTTCGATGCTGGTGCAGTAACCGTACACGCCGGCGCCGGCGCCGTAGGCGGCGTCCGAACCGGCGAAGATCCCGAAAGCCCCGGGGTTGTGCGCCCAGGCCGTAATTCCGCGGTAGTCGCTCGCCGCCAGGATGGCGGTGCCGCCGACGCTCTCGGCGCGGAGTCCCTCGCCGGCGCCGTCGTTGCGGATCACGGCGGCGGGATAGCTGCTATTGTCAAGCACGTGCAGGCGGTAGCCGGGTGTGGACGTGCCGACGCCGACTTCGCCGGTGTTGTAGTAGATGTCGCTGCCGTTCTCCGACCACAGGCACTCGCCGCCGCCACCGGGGCTGTCGAAGGCATACAGCGCGAACGGCGAGGCGGTCAGCATCTGCCGCGGGCTGAGCGTCACCCAGCCGGTCCCGTCTTGCCAGACCTCGATCTCGAGCCAGCGGGGATCACCGTTAAAGGCGGTCGGGCCGAAGTTCATGGTATCGATCTGGGCGGTGAAAAGGCCATCGACGACGTCGATCGGCGCGGCCGGCGTGAAATCGGTGCCGACCTGTGTGCCGAAGACGTCGGCATCCCAAAGGCTGAACCGGAAATCGACCGCATTAGTAACCGGTTCACCGGCCAGCTTGAGCTGGCCCTGGTAGGTGATTGGTAAATCAATAGCCCGTGCTTGTGCCCAGGCACTCAAGCATAACGTAGCCACCATAACTAGAGTTACAAAAACCAGAATGAATGCCAGATATTGCTTAGCGCTTTACGCCCATAAAGCCTCCTGTCATATAAAAACGCGACAAAGGGCTGATAACTTCGCAAGGAAAATGATCCCCGGTCTGATGATTCCATAAGTCCATTGACAATAACATGTTAAACATCGCGACCAGTGATTGCCAAAGCGATAATCGACTCACGCTAGTACTCTTGGACGCAAATTGAGATCACAAACTGGTTGTGTCTGACCGGAATCGCATTGCGACAGCCCGCCCGGATGTGCTATCGTGAAGGTCAGGGAGGCTGGTGAAAGCCGGTGTCCGGCGGCCCGGACGCGCGCTTGGGGTCGTCGTACAGGGTCTATGTATGTTGTTGCGTGCAAAGCGCTGGATGCGATGAGCGAAGTGGTTTTGCAATGCCTAAAAAGGTGGCATGGGGGCAATCCAGCGATGATTTCTCCCGGCCGGGAGAGTCTGTGTGTATAACGTACAACCGTGTACGAGCTGATATGAACAGCATGCTGAACATGGGGACGCGCCGTCAGCGCCAACGTCATCTTCGGATATACCGCGAGCAGTGGCCGCGGTGGAATATTTCGGGCAGTTGAAGCACGAGGGGGAGGAGAGAACTCATGCGGAAGTCTGACAAAGTATCCCGGTGGTGGTTATGTGGACTGCTTACAGTGGCGCTCACACTAGGGGCGACATCGGGAGCGGTCGCCGATGAAGAAGATTACCTGATTATCACGGCACCCGCCTACAGCGGTAGCGCTCCGCTGACGCAGTTTGCCAATGCCAAAGTGCTCCAAGGCTATAAGATTACCGAGTACTCGGTGCCCTCCGGTACCAGCAACTCGGCAATCAAAGCGTATATCGTGGCACTCTGGAGCACGGCGGATGCCCCGGCCTTTGTGCTGCTGGTCGGCGACACCAGTGGTTCCTCCTCGACCACGACTACCCTGCCACACTTTTCCGGCGGAGGGAGTAAGCATTGCGCTACTGATCTACCGTATGCCTGCATGGATGCCGGCGACGACTGGTATCCAGATCTGTGCGTCGGTCGTTTTTCCGTGACCTCGGTGGTGGAATTGCAGGTCGTCGTGGACAAGACCCTCTTCGTCGAGGCCGGCAATTTCCCCGATCCGGAATACGTCAAGCGCGGGGCCTTCCTGGCTAATCCCAGCACACAGGGCATGGCCGAGCCGACACACGACTGGGTGATTGAAAATCTCTTTGAGCCGAATGACTACATCGGTGTCAAACTCTACTCGCGCGACGGGGCTAATACGGCGGACGTAACCAACGCGGTCAACAATGGCTGCCTGTGGGTGGGCTATTATGGCCACAGTGGCTCGACCGGGTGGTGGGATCCATCCTTTACCCAGACCAACGTGCAGAACCTCAGCAACTATGGCCTGTATGGCGTGGCGTGGAGCTTCAGTTGCAACGTCGGTAACTACACTATCGGCGAATGCTTCGGCGAGACGTGGTTGCGCGAAGAGAACAAGGGCGCGGCCGCGGTGATCTTCCCCTCGGACTACATCTACTGGGGTAGCGTGTCAGCCTGGGAGCCCTCCACCACTCTCGAACAATCTTTCTTCCGAGCCATCTTTGAACAAGACATCTGGCAAGTCGGTCCGGCCTGGCAGGCGGGCTTGTACACTTTCCTGAGCGAGTCCCCCAGCAGCACGGATGTCAAGCGTAATTTCTTCGAGCTGTACAACTTGATGGGTGATCCGTCGTTGCAAATGCCACAGCCCAACGGCTTCAATCTGACACCTACGCCGGTTGCATACGATCTGTGCTGCCCGCCCGATACGCAGGCCGTGTATACCGTTGATGTCGGTCAAATGGGCGACTTTGCCGAAGCAGTCACACTTGACCTGACCGACGAGCCAGCCGGCGCGTCCGTATCCTTCAGCGTCAACGGGCAGGTACCCCCCTACACGACGCAATTGACAGTTTACAACCTCGACGGATCCATGGCCGGTGACTACAACATGACCCTGACCGGCACTTCGACTTCGATGCAACGTTCGACCGGTATTACTCTGCGGATTGCCGATGGCGTGCCGGATGCGCCCACCCTGGTCAGCCCCGAGATGGATGCCACGGGCATACCGCTGCTGCCCACTCTGACCTGGGATGCGGTAGCCGACGCGGTCAGCTATGACATCGAGATTGCCACGGAAGGAACCTTCACCGATATCGTGATCAGCACCACCGTTACCGACACCAGCTATCAGGTCGAAACGGCTCTGGATATGCTGACGACGTACTACTGGCACGTACGCAGTTCGAATGCCTGTGGCACTGGCAGCTATTCCAATCCCTACATGTTCACCACGGTCAATATGATCATGCCGACCTCGTACGACCTGCTCAATGGTGAGACCGGTACGTATACTTATTTCGACGACGCCTACGACGGCAATGGCGACAACACGCAACCCCTGGCACCCCTGACCGACGGGCTGGGCGATCTGACGGATGGTGTCATCGCCACCCAGCACTGGAATTCAACCAACGAGCCATATATCGGCTGGGTCAGTGTTGATCCAACAATTACGTTCCGCTTTGCCGAATCGATGAGGTTCGACGTCGTGACACTGCATCTCGACGATGATGGCGGCGGTGGTGGCGTGCACGTGCCGACCGACGTGACCATCAAGGTAGGCACCACGGAATTGGTGTTCCCGTGTACCGATCCGACTGGCAGCGAGCCATTCGCCTTCTCATGTACCGACCTGGATCTGGAAGGTGATACGCTCGAACTGACGCTCTCCGACTACAGCACCAGCGGCTACATGATGCTGAGCGAGGTCGAGTTCTACGGCGGCCCGAACAAGGCGGTCTGCTGCCATGGTTATGTGTGCTACGATGTCGATCCCGGCGATCCGCTCGCGCCCCACAACGAGGCGGATTGTATTGCCGAGGGTGGTACGTATCTGACCGGTTTTAGCTGCACCGACGCGGTTTGCGACTGCGGCGGCACGGATTACCGGGGCGACTCCAACTGTCTGGGCGATGGAGTGGATGCGTACGACATCGACGCGTTTATCCTGGCAGTAGGATCACTGGGTGAATGGGCGGCACTTTATCCTTGCGATTTCTTCTGCGCCAACGACATCAACTGCGATGCTGATGTGAACTCGTACGATATTGACTGGTTCATCGCCTGCGTGGGTGCGGGAGTGTGTGATCCGTGTCCGTAACCAGCTCAGCAATTGGTTAGAGAACCAGTAACCGGCGCGACGAGCTTTGCGCGCGAAGCCTTCCAAGGTTGGCACATAAAATCCGGGTCGGTAAGAGCTCTCAGGCTCACCGGCCCGATCTTTTTATGGGGCACAGTCGTTCAGTCAAGTATGACTCGACCTACGCATTACTAAGCGATTCAGCACCGATATAACAACAGCGAACTGTTCACAAGCATCTCGCATGCTGGATGAACGCTATCGATTATCGGGCCTGAATACATGGCAAAACTGGCCGAATATGAATCAACGAATCCCAGGATCATGACCTTTAATATCCTTTTTGGTTGGTATGGCCTTCTCTGCCTGCTAGAATGGCGTTAATACAGTCGCCAACCGCGGTGACCGTACGCTTATGCGCTGGTCATTTCAGTCGTACGGTATGGCTTGGCACTGATAGCTGGACATCGATTTTGAATCCAAAGAGCGCTGGGGTATCGAACCGCGGGGCGCGGGGTATCCGTAGAACATGCGCTGATGAACTCGAACGGCAAAACCGCCGTAAGACCCCTATCCGTATATCGTGGCAATGCCCATTGTCCTCCCCTGGTCCTATTCCCGATGCCCGAGGTAGAGTTCTATGTTATTGATGAGGCATGAGTTAGCAAAATGTTGTCGAGTCATCTCTCCGGCGCTGGCGTTGATCCTGCTGGCCACATGGGCGGTACCCAGCTTTGCCGGGCCGATACCATGGCGCAGCGGGCCTGAAGCTATTGAGCAACAGACGCCCGCGCGGATTGAAACGGCGCTGGAGTCTTTGATAGCGGCGCGCACGGGTGCTGTACAACGGATCGTCGTGCAGTTTGAACGACCAGTCAGTGAGAAGCTGCGGTCGGAACTCGCCGGCGCGGGCCTGGAATTGCTTAGCTATATCGGCGAGCACGCCTATTTCGCCAGCCTGGTCGCGGATCGGCTGGACACCGCGGCATTGAGCAACACCAAGACATTGCGGGGAGTCGAGGAAGTGCGGCTGGAATGGAAGCTGCATCCGATGCTGAACGCCGGCCAGACGGCCTGGTGGGCGCAAGTCGGAGAGACCGACGACGGCGTCGCTGTAGTGGGGGCTTACCTGCTGTTTCATCCGGACGTTGACCTGACCGTCGAGGGCATCCCACTGGTCGAGTCGTACGGCGTAACCGTGCGTGACACGATATGGGTTGCCAACGCACTGGTAATCGAGTTGCGTGAGGATCTGATTCCCGTACTGGCGCTTGAGGACGCGGTGCAGTGGATCGAGCCCCCGCTGCCGAAACTATCGACGACAAATGATGACATCCGCATCCGTACGCAGGCCAACCAGGTACAGGCCACTCCGTATAACCTGGACGGATCCGGCGTCACCGTGCTGGTGTATGATGGCGGCACGGCGCGCTCCACACACGTTGACTTCCAGGGTCGGCTCAGCGTACGCGACAGCTCCGGAATGCACTATCACTCCACACACGTGGCCGGGACAATCGGTGGAGCGGGTATCGGCAATTCGACCTATAAGGGTATGGCCCCAGGCACCACGCTACTTTCATACGGCTTTGAGTATGACGGCAGTGGTATTTTCCTGTACAGCAATCCGGGCGATATTCAATCGGATTACAGCCAAGCGATCAACACTTACGGGGCGGACATCGCGAACAACTCGATCGGTACCAACACCGCCACCAACGGCTTCCCCTGCGAAATCACCGGTGACTACGGCCTGACGTCGATCGTCATCGATAGCATTGTGCGTGGCGGCGCCAGTGGTGGCGAGCCTTTCCGGATCGTGTGGGCCAACGGCAACGAGCGGCAGACCACCCGGTGTGGCAACACCTATGCCACGACCGCGCCGCCGGCGACCGCTAAGAACCACATCACGGTTGGCGCGCTGAACTCGAACAACGACTCGATGACCAGCTTCAGCAGTTGGGGGCCGACCGATGATGGCCGGCTCAAGCCTGACATTTCAGCCCCCGGCTGTCAGAGCACCGGGGACGGTGGTGTAACCTCGTGTGACGATGACAACGACACCGACTACACCACGCTGTGCGGCACGTCGATGGCGTCACCAACCGTGTGCGGCATTTCAGCCCTGTTGATGGAGGACTGGCGCGCACAATTTCCAGCTCTTGACGATCCGCGCAACTCGACGCTCAAGATCCTGCTGGCACACAAGGCCGTCGATCTGGGCAACACCGGGCCAGACTACCAGTTCGGCTACGGCTCGGTGCGCATCAAGGACACCATCGACTTCATGCGCCTGGGTAATTTCACCGAGGATAACGTCAGCCAGGGTGGCGTGGTCGAGTTTGACGTGGTGGTCAATCCCGGCGATCCCGAGTTTAAGGTAACGCTGGCCTGGGACGACGTACAGGGTACGGTCAACTCCATCCCGGCGCTGGTGAACGACCTCGATTTGCGCGTCTATGATCCCTCCAGCGGCCGGCATTACCCCTGGACGCTGAATCCCGGAAGTCCCAGCCTGCCTGCGGTCCGCACACAGCAAGATCACATCAACAACATCGAGCAAGTGGTGGTTAACAGTCCGGCGGCCGGGACGTGGACCGTGCAGGTGTACGGCTACGACATTCCCTACGGCCCACAAGTGTTCTCTATCTGCGCGTCGAATGCCTTACTCCAAGGTGGCTTGTCCTTCAGTTATCCAAGTGGTCTGCCCGACACCATGCTGCCGGGAATGGCGACAGATATCGATGTGCGGATTACGGCCATTGGCGAATCCGTGGTCTCGGGCTCGCCGACCTTGCACTACCGTTACGACGGTGGCAGCTTCCAGACATCGGCGCTAACCCACGTCGGCGGTGACGATTACATCGCGACGCTGCCGGCGCCCGCCTGCGGCGACTCGCCGGAGTACTATTTCAGCGCTCAAGGTACGGTCAGCGGCACGGTCTACAGTCCGCCGGGCGCGCCAGGCGAGGTGTTTGCCGCCACGGTGGGTGAGTATGTCACCATCTTCCAGGACAACTTCGAAACCAACCAGGGCTGGACGGCTGAAAATCTGGGCGCGACCTCGGGTGACTGGCAGCGCGGCGTGCCGGTTAATGATCCTGGCTGGGATTACGACCCGGCGTCGGACTCCGATGGTAGCGGTAGCTGCTTCCTGACCCAGAACGAGATTGGTAATACCGACATAGACGGTGGCGCTGTGCGCCTGACCTCCCCGCTCATCGACATGTCGGGCGGAGAAGTCTCGATCAGCTACGACTACTATCTGTACCTGACCAACACCACCGGCGCGGTGGACATGCTGCTCGTTGAGATCAACAACGCCGGCGGCGCGGGCGACTGGATAGAGATCGCGCGGCACACCACGGATGGGGCCCTGACCTGGCGGAGTCGCGTCATTAACCAAGCGGCGCTGGACGCCGCCGGCGTCGTGATGTCATCCACGATGGTGCTACGGTTCACGGCCAATGACGCCGATCCCCAAAGCATCGTCGAGGCTGGTCTGGATGCTTTCATGGTTGAAGGCTTCCAGTGTGAATCAACTAATACCGGTGCTTGCTGTTTCGCGGACGGCACCTGCCAGGAACTGACTGCCGCGGCTTGTGCTAGCGCAGGTGGTACGTACCAGGGCGATGGAACCGACTGTGATCCGAACCCCTGCCCGCAGCCGACCGGGGCGTGCTGTTTCGCTGATGGCACGTGCCAGGTGCTGACAGATGCTGAATGCGTTGCGGCCGGTGGCACATACCAGGGCGATGGAACCGACTGTGATCCGAACCCCTGTCCGCAGCCGACCGGGGCGTGCTGCTTCGCGGACGGTTCCTGCACCGAAGGCACCGAGGCGGAGTGCAGCTCCGCTGGTGGTACCTATTGGGGCAATGACACCACGTGTACGCCGAACCCCTGCCCGCAGCCGACGGGAGCGTGCTGCTTCGCTGATGGCACCTGTCAATTGCTGACTAATACTGAATGCGTTGCGGCCGGCGGTACATATCAGGGCGATGATACCAACTGCATACCGAATCCCTGTCCGCAGCCACCGACTGGCGCGTGCTGCTTCGCCGATGGTTCCTGCACCGAAGGCACCGAAGCGGATTGTGACTCGGCTGGCGGAACATATTGGGGCGATGACACAACATGTACGCCAAATCCCTGCCCGCAGCCAACCGGCGCCTGCTGCTATGCGGACGGCTCGTGCGTTGAGCAGGAAGAGGCGGAATGCCTCGCCGCTGGCGGGACTTACCAGGGTGATGGCACCGGTTGTACGCCGAACCCCTGCCCGCAGCCGGCGATCAACATCATTCTGCCCAGCGGGACACCCGAGTATGTGACGCCTGGGCAGCCGACCGCGATCACGGTCGAGATTGAGGAAATCAATGACACGTACGTCGCCGACTCAGGGCTGCTGCACTACCGCTTCGATAGCGGTGCGTACCTGACCGCCGGCTGGCAGCACATCAGTGGTAACACATACGAAGCCACGCTGCCGGCCGCCCAGTGTGACGACGCGCCGGAGTTCTACTTCAGCGCGGAGGGTCATTACAGCGGCGTGACGTACAACCCGGCGGATGCGCCGACCACAACGTATACACCCATCGTAGGCGAGTTGGTTACGTTCCTGGATGAGAGCTTTGACGCCGGGAGTGGTCCGTTCGCTTACCAGGACGATACCTTCCGCGGTACCAGCAATCCCGCTTACGCCGACGGCACGTATGAGGCCGCCGGCGGCGAGACCGGCGGCGGCGTGCGCGTCATTGTGGGCGCGTCATCCACGAACATGTCTGGTGGCTGGGTGGCTAACTTCAACGTCAGCGGCGCGCCGGCCACTGTCGATGTCGAAGTGTCCTACCGTCTGTTGATGGACGGTGGCTACGAGACAGATGAATACAGCGAAGCGTTGCTCGCGGTGGACGGTATGCTGGTTGGCGTCGATCCGAACGACTATCTGGTCCGCTTCACGGGTGACGGCAACGATCCCGCCGATCCGATGGATAGCGGATGGCTGACGCAGGTGTTCACGCTGACGCTGTCGGACGGTCCGCACGAGATCATCGTCGGCGGTTTCAACAACAAGAGCACGACCACGTCGGAGATCGCGGAGATGTTCTTCGACAACATCCGCGTGTCAGCGTTCGGTTGTGTGCCGATCACCGGAGCGTGCTGTTTCGCGGATGGCTCCTGCGTTGTCATGCAACCCGACGATTGTGTTGCCGCCGGTGGTTTGTACCAGGGCGACGATACCGGCTGTGATCCGAACCCGTGTCCGCAGCCGACCGGCGCCTGTTGCTTCGCCGACGGGTCATGCACGGACGGAACTCAGGCCGACTGCCTGTCCAGTGGTGGTACATACCAGGGCGATGGGACCGATTGTGCAACGGCGAACTGTCCGGTTTTGCCAGGTGCTTGCTGCCTGCCGGATGGCAGTTGCCAGGATGTGGCCGATCAGGCTGCCTGCGTCGCCATCGGCGGCGTGTTCCAGGGTTATGGTACTGAGTGTGCCACGACTAACTGCCCAATTGAACCTGGCGCCTGCTGTCTGCCGGATGGATCTTGCCAGGATGTGGCTGATGAAGCTGCCTGCGTCGCCGTCGGCGGCGTGTTCCAAGGTCACGGCACCGAGTGCGCCACGACCAACTGTCCAGTTGATCCGGGAGCTTGCTGTCTACCCGATGGCAGTTGCCAGGATGTAGCTGACCAAGCTGCTTGTGACGCCATTGGCGGCGTGTTCCAGGGTCATGGTACCGAGT
>JBDRDH010000066.1:0-27634 GCA_043820985.1 Planctomycetota bacterium | reverse complement strand
GGGTGATGTCTTCCAGGCTGCCTTCGTAGTACAGCACCTGACCGTTATCGTCGCGGATGGCACGCGCGTTATCCCGCACCCAGATGATGGTGCCGTCACACCTTTGGACCTGTAATTCGGCGCCGAGAATGACATCTTCTTTGTCAAGTTCATGGAGCCGTTGTGACCGCTCTTGAGAATGCACGTACAGATCATCGGTGTTTTTTACCAGTAACGCTTCCAAGTCGGGATAGCCAAACATGCGCACCAGGGCCGGATTGGCATCCAGAAGTTGCCCGGTTGGCGTGGTGCGATAGAGACCCACCGGTACGCGGTTAAACAATCTATGATAACGGCCCTCACTCTCATGCAAAGCTTCCCGGGCGTGCTTCTGCGCGGTGATATCGCGCGCGATACCAATGACGCCGGTAATCTGACCGTTCTGGTCGCGCAGGGCGCGGTTTCTGAACAAACAAGTGCGTCCGGTGGTGAATGTCAGTTCGTATTCCGGATTTTCCCCCCGCAGTGTCTGTTGATATACGGCGGTGGCGACTTTTTGGCTTTCTGGAGTGAACAGTGGCAGAAAAGGTTTTCCGATGATTTCTGTCACCGGCCGGCCGGTGAGTTTTTCGCTGAATTCATTGGCGTAAATCAGATTTCCCTGTGTGTCAGTCTGGTAAGCGGTGTCCGCCAGGCCGTCGCACATGGCCTGGAAGCGTCTTTCGCCCTGTTGGAACGCCGCGATATTTGTTTCGGCGGTTGCCAGGCGTTGTCGTAGCTCGCCCAGCTCATCGATAAGTTGGGCCTTGGTTTTGCGAATGTCTTTCATGGCGATAGCCCTCGCGCCGCGACCGACGGACAGGATCACACAGACACCTGATCTGGTGAGTATTTATGACACTCATATTCTAGACGGGGTGTCCGCTTGAAAGAAATCATCGGGATAAAGACTGGACGGCGCAGCGCGTGCTGGCCAGGCCGCCCGCGCCGCCGCGCGGGACCACTCAGCCGGGTTCGGGGGCCGCGCCCGCGGCTATTCCCCGTCGGACTCGGCCTTGATCTTGAGCGTGACGATTCGGTTGGCCGTCATTCGTCGTACGTTGAGGCGGAACTCACCGCCGACGGCGATTGCTTTCTCCAAGCCAGCGGCTGCGTGAATTGGCTGATCGTTGACCGAGAGGATCAGCTCATACGGCTTGATACCCGCGACCGAGGCCCGGCTGCCGCTTTCGACCTTGGACACGATTACACCCGGATCGTCGGGCTGGAGCTGAAAATAGCGCCTGACCTCATAGGTCAGATCGCGGACCGAAAGCCCCGCCGCCCTGGACTTGAAGCGTTTGGCCGAATCAAAGTGGGGCGGGCTTTCGACGACCTCGAATTCCCGGGTTATGATTTCGCCGTCGAGGAAGAGCTCGATGGTATATTTCCGGCCGAAGCCGAGATCGGTCAGCGTGCGATTGAATTGATTCCGTGCCGATGGCCACGGCTTGGGAATGCGGTCGAAGTACTGTTCGGGGACTTCGTCGAGCTGGTCCCAGGGGAACGACTCCACCTGGTAATCATCAGTCTGGACGCTGATCGCCTTGGGATAATCCTCGACGTGGAGCCGCAATAGAATAGCGCCGGGCTTGATATTCGCCTGGCTGGCGGGTGAGTCTGGATGGACGTAGGACACCAGCGCGCCGGTACTGCCATCCTCGGTCAGCTTGGACACGTTGTTGATGCGGGCCAGGTCCGTATCGAGGTTCTGCAGCTCGACGCCCAACCAGGCGACGCGGTTTTCCTCGGCCTCGGACAACGGCACGTTGCTCGGGTCGGTGTTCTTTGCCAGGTTCGCCAGTAGTTCCGTGACGTAGGCCAGTGGAGTCAACGCGGATGATTTCCGGTTCCAGCGCTCTTTCTCGCCGGATTTCTCTCGGATCATGACGGGGGCTGCGATCAGGGTGCCATCTGTCTTAAAGAGATACAGGTTCTCTTCGTTGGCGTAGACCTCGGGATACACCTTGCGCTTATATCCGATTTCGAACGCTGGGATCCGGGCGTGCACACATCGCACCTGCCGGCTCTCTCCGTATAGGATGATTTCAGCCGCGAGGACGAGTTCGTTGCGCAAACGCCGCACGTCGCCCGACTCGACTGCCACGGCGCCGCCGCGCGGTTTATCGAGTTCGGCGATAAAGCAGCCGAAATCCTGCAAGGTGTGGGTGAATCTGGCATTCTCCAGCTTTCCGCCGGGTAGCCGGACCTGGATCTGTTCCAGCCGGGCGGTGGTGGCCGGCTTCAGATGCGCGAGAACCAGCAGCTTGTTTTCATCCAACAGGACGCCAATGTCTTGTATTTCAGTGGCCTCATCATCGTCCTCATCCCAGCGATGGCTCCACGGATTGCCCTGGTCCTTTTGGGGACTGCGCAGCTTGAGCGTGACGTGCAACACGCCGTTGTTGACCACATCCCCCATGTTCGCGAGCAGGGCCTTCATTTCCTCGGCGGAGATGGCGGGCCAGTTCAGTGGCGCGCCCTTCCAGGAATCGTCGACGGGCAACTCAGCGTTCATCGTCACGCCGACACACGCGCCGAGCTTGTTGACCAGCAGGCTGGCCGCGGGGACATCGCGAAGGCGCAAGCCGGTGTCGGTCATGCTGATGGCATTCGTGAGCGGCTTGACGTGGGTTGCCCACATCGCGTTGGCCTGCTGGTGGGTAACGGTGAAATACGGCCCCTCGGCGGCGGGCTGGAATTCGAGGGGCTGCGCGTCCGCGAGCGGTTCGGCCAGTTCGAGAATGATGGCGTTCTGGTTGCGCATGTAAGCCGCTATATGGGCCTCGGCGAGTTGCTGGCCGGCGTGGACCTTTATGTGCTTGATGAAGCGCGGGTGGATTTGTGGATCGATGGTAAGCACCTGGCTTTGGGAAAGCAGGAAGCCGCCCATTTCCTTGGGGCGCTCCTCCTGGACGAGGTTCTCCCCGTCGGAATAGCCGTGATACTGCCCGCAGTTCGGGCAGCGCTCGGCCCAGCCGGCAGCGGTCGGTGCTTCGCCCTTATCGAACCGCAAGTGGTATTCGACGTGGACCAGCGCGGGCTGCACGGCTTCGACGATCGTCAACTTATCCATCGGTGACAGTGCGTCCTCATTCGCGGTAACCGATGATGGCAACACGAGTACGGCGACAGACAACAAGGCCAGAATGGGCGTGTTCACGACGCAATCTCCACAAGTGGGTTCGAGTTATTCCTTTTCATAGTCGCGCGCGAAATCCAGCACTATCTGCCGCATCAGGCCGTTGCGTAGAACGGTGAATACAAGGCGGTGCCTGGACTGAATGTTTTCAAGCGCGGCCCGATGGGCCGTTTTGAGGTCGTCGATCGTTTTCTGTTCCTGGGTATCGATCTTGAGAATAATGTCTTTCGGCTGCAAACCAGCATCGCTGGCGTTGCCGGGATACTTCACACCGAACACGAAGAGGCCTTGTTGACGGTGGAAATACAGGTCGGGATTGTCGAACTGGTTGATTTCCTTGACGGTAAAGTCGAAGCGCTCCAGGGCATATTCCTGCCCTTCCACCTCGCCCTTTTCGCGCGGGGTCAACTCGAGGTTCAACCGGTCTTCCCCGCGCGCGATCGCAAAGGTTACCGGCTGTCCTTTGGGCAACAGGCCGAGCCAACGGCGCAGGGCTGGCAGATCCTCCTCGGTCAGTGCGGTCACGGGGCGTTCGGCCACGCTGATGATGCGATCCTTGGGCAGAAAACCCACCCGGCGCGCCGGGCTGTCCGGGTCGGTGCCCGCCACGATGACGCCCGCGGTCGCGTCGAAATACATATCGCGGTTGAAATCGCGCAGGGGCTGGAGCTGTAATCCAGTCCAGCTCCAGCTAACTTTTCCGTGAGCGCGCAGTTGCGGCAGCAGGCTGGCGATCGTCTCCGACGGGATTGCAAAGCCCATGCCGTCGCTGTAGTTGATCCCGCGCGCGTTTAGTCCAATGACCTCGCCGACCGTGTTTATCAGCGGCCCCCCCGAGTTTCCCGGGTTAATCGCGGCGTCGGTCTGAATCCAGAGACTGTACTCGCTGACCTGATCGAGATAGCGCGTGGTACAGGAGACGATACCGATCGAGACGGAGCGGTTCAGGCCCCAGGGCGCGCCCATGGCCATCACGAAATCCCCCTCTTTCAGCGTGGTCGAGTCGCCGAGGCTGGCATAGGGCAGATCCGGCTGCTGCTGGTCAAACTTCAGGCGGATCAGCGCCAGGTCGGTATCCTGATCCGAGCCGACGACTTCGGCCTTAGCATGGCGCCCGTCCGACAACAGACAGCGGATATCCTCCGCCTTGTCGATTACGTGCCAGTTCGTCAGCACCCCGCCCTCGGGCGAGACGATCACTCCGCTGCCGCTGACCTGCTGTGACTCCTTCTTGCCCTGTTCGTGCGTCTCGCGCACGCACTTGATGTACACGACCGCCGGGAAGACACGTGTTTTAGCGTCTTGGACGATCTGGCGGAAATCGGGGTACCGCGCGGCCGCGGGTGGCGCGCCCTCCTGGGCCGGCGCGACGGCCGCCAGACAAAGCCCCAGCGCGCCGAGGAGCAGAGTGCGTCGATAATTTGGCATGAAGAATGCCCTCCCTGATGCATACAATTCTAATTACTCAGCCATATCGGTGACCATGCGCCCGCCGATGCGGGTCATTCTACAACCAAGCCGGCCGGTTGCCCAATCGTTACGGGCGAATTCCGTGCCATGCCCAGATGGCCATAACGTAATGTAGCCGCGCGCTAGCGTTTGGGCAGGATTGACTTGAACTCGTCGAGCGCCTCGGGGTTCGCCAGGGCGTCGCGGTTGAGGACGTCCTCGCCGTGGATCATCTGGCGCACGGCCATCTCGACCTTCTTGCCGCTGATGGTGTGCGGGATGGCACCGACCTGCTTGATGATGCGCGGGACGTGGCGCTTGGTGGCTTCGGCGGCGATGGAGCTTCGTATTGTTTTGATCAGCTTGTCATCGAGTTTTAGGCCCGGGCGCAGTACCACGAAGAGGCATATCTCGACATCGTCGTCGGCCGTGTCCTTGCCGACCACGATGCTATCGACGACCTCGGGCATGCCTTCGACGACGCGGTAGATTTCGGCGGTGCCAATGCGGACGCCGCCGGGATTGAGGGTGGCATCAGAGCGGCCATAGACAATGATGCCGCCGCGCTCGGTGATCTCGATGAAGTCGCCGTGGCGCCAGATGCCGGGGTAATGCTCAAAGTAAGCGCTTTTGTACTTGGCATTGTCGGGATCGTTCCAGAAGCGGACCGGCTGGGACGGAAACGGGGCGCAGCAGACCAACTCGGCTTTCTGGCCGTTAACCGGCTGATGCTGGTCGGCCCAGGCTTGGACATCCATGGCCAGGCCACAGCATTGGATCTCGCCGGCGTAGACCGGCAGCAGCGGGTTGCCGAGGATGAAGCAGGAGATGATGTCGGTGCCGCCGCAGATGCTGGCGAGTTGCACGTCGGATTTGACCTCGTCGTATACCCAGTGGAACAACTCTTCGCTCAGCGGCGAGCCGGTCGAGCAGACGATACGCAGGGCGGAGAGATCCTGGTCGGCGCCGGGGTGCACGCCGGTTTTCTGGCAAACGCCGAGGAACTTGGGGCTGGTGCCGAACAGGTTTACTTTGAGCTTGTCGGCGAGTTCCCAGAGTCGGTGCATGGTAATGTGGCCGGGGTTGCCCTCGTAGAGGACGATGGCGGCGCCGACGCCAAGCCCGCTAACCAGCCAGTTCCACATCATCCAGCCGCAGGTGGTGAAATAGAAAGAGCGTTCTCCGCGGCGCAGATCGCAGTGCAGCATGAGTTCCTTCATGTGTTGTAGCAGGGTTCCGCCGTGGCCGTGCACGATGCACTTGGGCACGCCGGTGGTGCCGGATGAGTACATGATGAAGAGCGGGTGGTCGAAGGGGACTTCCTCGAAGGTCAGTTCGGGGGCGGGTTGATCGGCGGGGCCGAGGAAGTCGCGCCACAGCTCCGCGCCACCGATACCGGAAATGTCCGGTTGCTTGTCCAGGAACGGCACGACCACGACCCGCCGCACGCTCGGCAACTGTAGCAGCATCTCCGCGACGCGCGAGAGCGTCTCACAGCGTCTTCCGCCGTAGGTGTAGCCGTCGGTAACGACTAGCACGGTGGGCTCGATCTGGCCGAAGCGGTCGAGCACGCCGCGGACGCCGAAATCTGGCGAGCATGAAGACCAGGCGGCCCCGAGGCTGGCGGCGGCGAGCATGGCGATGACGGTTTCGGGGACGTTGGGCATGAACCCGCCGACGCGGTCGCCGAGCTTGACGCCGGCGGCTTGCAGGGCGTGGGCGCAGCGGGCGACTTCGGCGCGCAACTGGCGGTGCGAGATATGGGCGGTCTGCCCGAGTTCGCCTTCGAAGATGATGGCGTCATCGTCGTCGTCGAAGCGCAGCATGTGGCGGGCGTAATTGAGCTTCATGCCGGGGAACCAGCGCGTCTCGAGCATACCAGTCCCGCGCACAATTGTGTCGGCGGGCCTGGAAGGCTGTACGTCAGCGAAGTCGAGCAACTCTTTCCAGAAATGGTCGCGGTGGTCAATGGCCCAGCGGCGCAGCGGCTCCCACCGCGGCTCTATGCCATATTTGTCGGCGACCTGTGTCATGAACTGACACATCTGGGATTTTTGGACGCGTTCGGGCGACGGGGTCCACAGCGGCATTGGATTGCTCATGCTGTTACAGCCTCCTTGGTAACAGGGGTGCTGGCACTAATTGTTGTGGGAGTGACTCAAGCGGTCAACGTGGACGGCCTGGAGAACCGCGCCAGAGTGAGACTTTCTGGTCGCTATCCAACCAATGGTGGCTGGCGAGAAGCCGCCAACCACCCCTCTTGGGAAGATGCGGACACCTCCGCTTTCAAACGTCAGAAATCGATTTGCAGGGCAAGCTGTCGGGCCAGATGCCGCGCTTCAGGAACCGCCACGTATGGATTGTGGCTGATCTTGGTGACCAGCAAGGGCTCGGGGCCGACCAGGTTCAGCGGTGGCCGCCGGCCGGATTTCAGGCCATTACCCGGCACGCGCAATAAATGTCCACTCCAGTTACAGACATAAGTTCCAGCATCACCAATTGAGTCGAAAGGAATACTGGCCCCGAGTGCCACCCCCTGTCGCCGGATGGTGCTTCCGGATGCCGCTTGAGACTCGGTCATGAACAGTCCTCCTGACTGGCAGGGCGCACAACCTCTCTGCATTTACTCCTTTGCCCGCCCATTAAGCACAAATAGCTTCTTCAGACCGGTGAATCGCCGATATTCACTTCACCTGGTGCAATCTAAGTGTTCCACCGTAAACGCCGGATGTCAAGAAAACGACAATGATGCACATGCGAGGCGTGGTAGCCGTCGAATAAATGCCAGACCGCCACATTTGAATCCTGGTGCGTCTTAGAAACACGTCGTGATATGTAGCTCGTCTGCCAGTCTTTTGGCTTGCCGAAGCGGCACGTGGGGATTGTTGCAGAGTTTGGTGACGGTCAGGGGAGCGCTGCCGACCATATGAATCGTCGGCGTATGACCAGGTGATACGGCTTCTTCCGGAACGCGCAACAGGTGCCCGCTCCAGTTACAGACATAGGCTCCGGGCGAGTCCACGATATCGAAGGGGATAGTTGTCCCTGGGGCGGTGTCACACAGTGGGCTGACGCATTCCCGCGGAGTGTTGGTTTTCATCGGTTGTTCTCGTATTTTGCCGGTATCTATCCTGTCAAATCCTGTTGCGTGGCTACGCTGGCGCAAAGCTGGTGAGGCGACATGATCCGGATTGGCCCTGGTTTCAGTGGGCCCCTGATAATGGTGGGCCGGCATTAGGGCGCATTCCCCGGCGATCTCCTCGCTTAGTACTATCGGACGCCCACGAATCAGTCTTGAGGCGGCATTAAAGTGTGATTTTGGTCACGGTACGAGGTCACGAGATACGGACAAGCTCCGCGGGACTATGTTCCGATATCATGTAAGAGAACGCCAGGGATTCGGATAGGCGCCCGGCGGTCGGAAGCGCGCCCGGGGACCAGTGGCCCGGTTGGGCAGGAATTTGAAAGTGTGCCGGGTGTCTTAGTAACAAGCATGCAAACCACCACCATCAGCGACAGCCCAGCCAGTCAATTACCGGCAATGGCTCCGGCGTCATTCTTGCCGTGTTATTTGAAGAACCTGGAAGCGTTGTATCAGTGTCGTCCGTCTCTGGCGGCACGGATAGAGGCGATCCCCTTTGCGGATTGTCCGGGACTGGAATCCACCCGTGACAACAATCTGACGGTTCGGATTAATGGCGATAACGAGCGCCTGGCATATGTGCATAGCCGCTATCGGCCCTTGGAGGAAGCGCGCCAGTTTATTGAAACGCAATGCGTTCACGCGGCGAACAGCACGGAAGATACCGGCGAACCCAAGTCTGTTACCGGAAACAGTTATCTCGTGAATGGGATGGGACTGGGATATCACTTGCTGGAGTTGGACCGGCAGCAGGATCGTCCATACATGGTAGTGGCAGAGAACAACCTGGGATTAATTAAAACGGCGCTATGTGTGACTGATCTGACGGGTCCGCTGGGTGAAGGGCGCTTGCTCCTATTGACTTCAGCGGACAAGGGTAGCTTTCACGAGACGATGCAGCCACTCAGCACGGAAGTGCTCCTGGGCTTGCGGGCGCTGGCGTTGCCGCACACGGCCCGCTGTCAAGCGTCATTTCATGCCCAGGTGCGGGGCCTGATGGCGGACTACGTGGCGTTCGCGCGGGTGCAGATGGTCACCTTGCTGCGCAACGCGCGGATCACCTGTAAGAACGTGGCGTTCAATTTACCGGCATACCTGGCGCGGCCGGGCGTGGAGGTGTTGCAGGGGCGCGCGGCCGGTTACCCGGCGGTGATTGTGGCCGCGGGTCCATCGCTGGCACGGAACATCGAGCAGTTGGGGGCCCTGCGTGAACGGGCGGTCATCATCGCGGTGCAAACTGTGTTCAAGACACTATTGGCCCGGGGAATTCGCCCACACTTTGTCACGAGCCTCGATTTTCACGAGCTTTCGGCGCAGTTCTTCCACGGGATTGCAGACGTGGGCGACTGCACGCTGGTAGTTGAGCCCAAAGCCACCTGGCATGTGCTGGATGCATTCAAGGGGCGCACGCATGTCCTGCATCATGGTTTGTATGAGGATCTGTTGCGCGAAGATTGTCCGGCGCGCGGCGCGATCAAGGGTGGCAGTACGGTGGCGCACCTGGCGTTCTACCTGGCCGAACATCTGGGTTGTGATCCGATCATTCTGGTTGGTCAGGATCTCTCGTATTCGGAGGGGTTGTACTATCCGCCGGGGATGCCTATTGAGCAGATCTGGCGGCCGGAGCTGGGGCGGTTTACCACGATCGAGATGAAACAGTGGGAGCGGATTGTGCGGGCGCGGGCCTTGCTGCGGGTGGTGGAGGATATTCACGGTCAAAAGACGTATACCGACGAACAGTTGTACACCTATGCGGAGCAGTTCCAACGCGACTTCGCCGGTTCGCCGGCGCGCGTGATCCACGCCTGTGAGGGCGGCATGCGTTTAAGTGGCACCGAGGTCATGACGCTGCGCGCGGCGGCCGAGCGTTTTTGTCACAAGCCCCTGCCGGCGGACAGCTTTGCCGCGGGTGCGGAACTGGCGCCGCCGGTACTGCGCACACGTGCCGCGGAGAGGTTGCATCAGCGGCTCGACGAGATCGCCAAGGCGCGGGGAATCGCCGTTGAGATGGAGGGGCTGCTCGAAAAGCTGAGCACGCTGGTCGAGCGGCCGGCGGAATTCAACCGGGTCGTCGTGCGGGTGGATGATTTGCGCACACTGATGCGTCGATATGACCGCACCTACAAGATTGTGGTGGGAGTATCGCAGTTGGCCGAGTTGCGCCGTTATTCCGCCGATCGCAAGATAGGTCAACAGGAGCGCGAGACGGCCGAGACGGCCCGACGCCGACTGCAACGCGACCGGGATTTCGTCAGTGCCTTCATTGACGGCTGTGAGTACCTGGAAGGCATGTTGCCCCAGGCGCTCGAGCGGCTCGAGGGGGGGAGATCATGAATACAGTCGCGGCGGTCTTCGCGGACTTTGAAGAGACGTTTCTCGGGGGCGAGTCGAAGCTGAACAGCACGGTCGCTGGACGGCCGGTGATTGACCGCACGCTGGAGCGCTTGATGCGCATCCCGGAGCTGGACCGGCGTTGTCTTTTCGTGCGGCCGCGTGATCGTGATATCGCGGCGGAAACGCTACAGCGTGGTGGGCTGTCTGATGATATTGACCTGCTGCCATTGGACGATGGCCAGCGACCACGGCGTGAGCTGTTACGCGCGGCGCGCAAATGGAACCTGAAAGCCTGGCGTGGCAGTCCGCTGGGTACGACCTGGTTTGACGAATATGTCGAGCCGCGCTGTGTGGCCCAGGTGATGGATCATTACCAGTGTCAGGGAGTGCTGTGCCTGAACGGTTACCAGCCGGTACTGGATCCGGGCATCGCGGCGATCATGCTGCGGCGCCAGGACGAGTATAGTGGCGAGGCCCCACAGGTCTTCAGCCAGGCACCGCCCGGGTTGGCCGGAGTGTTGCTGCGGCGGGAGATCGTGCGCGATCTGCTCGAACAGAACATTCCCCTGGGATTGTTGCTTTCCTACCGGCCAGAGATTGCACGAGGTGATCCAATCAACCAGCCGATTTGTGCCCAGATTGATCCGGATGTCGTGCATACGCCCGGGCGCTTGACGGGTGATACCCGCCGCTCGCGTGAACTTTTGAGTGCGGCTCTGAGTGAACTCGGTGAGGAATGTGATGCGGGACAGCTATGTGCCTGGTGGCGGCGGATAGCGCACGGTGGTCCGGAACCACTGCCCCGCGAACTGGAGGTGGAGTTAACGACGGAATATCCGTTGCCCGATTCACGGCTCAGGCCGCCGGCCGGACGCATACCACCCCGCCGACTGGAGAATCTGGCTGCACTCGAAGCCCGGGCCCGCGAGTTAGCTGCCTATGACGATCGCATGATTTTCCTGGGGGGCCACGGGGACCCGTTGGCGCATCCACACTTTGCCGAGAGCTGTCAGCGGATTCGGGCGGCCGGAGTGTGTGGGTTGGCGGTCGGCACGCCCCTGGTAAACCTGTCCGAGGAAAACTTAGAGGCACTGGTGGAACACAAGATTGACCTGCTGATGGTATATCTGGATGCCGACAGCGCCGAGACCTATCAGCAGATCCACCGGGTGGACCATTTTGAGCAGGTGTTGGGTAACATTGAACGAATCGAGCGGCTACGGCGTGAGCGGGTGAGCCCGCAACCCATTGTTGTGCCTCGGATTACGCGCTGTAGCACCACGCTGCCTGAAATGGAACAATTTTATGATCGCTGGATCCAGACCACCGGCGGGGCCATGATCGCAGGTTACAACGATTACGGTGGTATCTTGCCGCCTGATGAACTGCTGCATTGTGGCCCGACGATCCGTGAACCCTGCCGACGACTGGATAGCCGGCTGACACTGCTGGCGAATGGAAGCGTGGTGTTGTGCGGACAGGATTACGCCGGATCAGCGCCGGTGGGTGAATGGCTGGCGGAAACGCTTTCGGAGAGCTGGCATTCGGAGGGATTGGCGGCGGCACGCCGGTGCCATGCCGGGCTTGATTTTTCCAACTGGTCGTTGTGCCAGAATTGTCGTGAGTGGTTTCGGCCATAGTTACCGGTACTAGTCGTGAGAGGGTTCGGCGGTCATTTTGCTATTGAAACCCAGCCATGGCCACGATAGGATTAAGTGTAGTTGAGGTAAAGCAACAGGCATTGCTTTAATCGATACTTAGGTAACCTGGACTCATCTCATTTATACGCGGTCTCTTACCTCAGCCGACAATCGGATTTAGGTAACCCAGGGACGTGTGGCGACGTTCGTGCCACCGGTGTAGTTGTATCGCCGGGCGACGCTCGTCACGGGAATGAGGTGTGTCGTGCCTGACACCATCAAATGTACCTGTTCGCACTGCGGCGCGAAGTATCGCCTGCCGGTAGTGGCACAGGGTCGTACTGCTAAATGTAAGCGGTGCGGGAAGAAATTCGAGGTTCCGCGCGAGGACAGCCTCGAAGACACCATTATGACCTGGCTGGCATCCCCGGAGGATGAAGAAGATGAGCTGGCCCAGCCGCGCATCATCAGCATGCCAAAGGAGTCGGCTGATCAAGAGACCAGCAAGCGCGCACGAGGCCCGATCCGAATAAAGTCGGACACGGCCAAGGCAGAATAACTGGAGCCCGGCCAGCTAGTCATCACACCAGTTTTAGGACTTTAAGCCCCCGCATAGGTTATCGGTCCTGGGGATCTTTTTGCGCTAGATACAAATTTTCCTGGACTACGTCCGGGTGTAGTGTGGAGCCGATCCAAATCCGCCGAGCCAGGTACTTTAGATCCTCGACGATCAGATAAATGGCTGGCACCACCGCGAGGGTTAATACGGTGGCGAAGGCCAGACCGAAGCTGATCGAGATAGCCATGGGAATCAGGAAACGGGCCTGGAAGGAGGTCTCCGTCAATAACGGAGCCAGCCCCAGGATGGTGGTCAGGGACGTCAGCAGAATCGGCCGCAGCCGCCGCTTGCCGGCATGGATGACCGCCTCGTAGACGCCTTTGCCGGCGGCGCGCTCCTTGTTGACGAAGTCCACCAGGATCAGCGCGTCGTTGACCACGATGCCCGTCAGGGCCACCAGCCCGATCATGGAGAGAATCGTCATCGGATACCCCATGACGAGATGGCCGACCACGGCGCCATTCAGCCCGAACGGAACCGCCAGCAGTACCACCAGCGGCTGGGTGTAGCTCTTGAACAGTCCGGCCAGCATGACGTAGATCAGGGCGATGGCGATGAGGAAATCCCGCCGCAGCGAGCCCATGGACTTCGCCGTCTCGCGCTTGGCGCCGGCGAAGTCGATGCGCAGCCCCGGGTGCCCGCTCTCAAGTTCGCTCACCAGGTCGTGCATGTTCGCGATGATCATCTCGGCGTTGGTTTGGGACTGGTCCACGGCGGCCGAGACGGTGACCGCGCGGCGCTGGTCGATGCGCTGGATCGAGGCGGTTCCACGGGCTTCGGCGATACGGGCCACCTCGCCGAACGGGACCATGTCGCCGGCCGGCGTGGCGATGCGCATCGATTCCAGCTCGTAGATCTGTCGGCGGCGGTGCTCCGGGAAACGCACGCGGATGTCCACGTCTTCGCGTTTGCGCTGGAGGGTGCGGGCCTCCAGGCCGTAGAAGGCCCCGCGCACTTCGGTCGCCAGGGCGCGCGTGGTCAGGCGTAACGGGCGGGCCGAGTCGAGCAACTCGATCTGCACCTCGCGGCGGCCCGCTTCGTAGTCGTCGGCGATGTCGTACACGCCCTTCTTGCCGGCCAGTTCCGCTTTGAGCTGGTCGGATACTGCCAGAACGTCCGGCATGCGCTCGCCGGTCACTTCGATCTCGATGTCTGCGCCGCTGGGCCCCCCATGCACCGCCTCGAACTTGAGGGAGTTAACGCCGACGATGCCTCTGGTCCGCGCGCGCAGCTCGGCGATGATCTCGTCGCTGTCGCGGCCGCGGCGGTCCACAGTGGCCAGCTCGATGATGGCCTGGCCGATGTGCGTGCGGCGACTGATGGTCGATCCGGCCATTCCGGCGCTGACCCGGGCGCCGACGATGGCGTAAACGCTTTTGCCTTCGCCGCTGTCCACCAGTTCCAGCGCTGCGTCTTCGATAACCCGCAGGGCCGCTTCCGTCTGCTCGATCGGGGTCCCGACGGGCATCTCCAGATCGGCCAGCACGGTCTCGGAGTCCATCTTCTGCATGAAGACGAACGGCACCTGCCCGCCACGCACGAGCCCGATGGAGATCATCAGGGCCGACACGACCGCCGCCACGGTGACGTAGCGGTAGCGCACAACCAGCCGCAGGAAGCGCTCATACAAGTCCCCGAGGCGCTCACCGAAGAAGCGCTGCTGTCGCTCGCGAAGGGGTCGGATGGTCCGCATGATCCAGTTCCGCGCCGGGGCGTGGTTAAGGTCGCGGCGGACGGGGCGCAACCACTCGGCCAGGTGCGACGGCAGGATGGACAGGGCTTCGAACAGCGAGACGGCCAGGGCGCAGGTGACCACGACCGGCAGCACGCCCATGAAGTCGCCCATGCGCCCCTCGATGAACATCAGCGGCACAAAGGCGCCGATGGTGGTCAGCACGGCGATCACCACCGGCCAGGAGACCTCCTGGGCGCCGGTGACGGCGGCCAGCCGGGGGTCCTCGCCGCGCTCGATGCGCGCGTAGATGTTCTCGCCAACCACGATGGCGTCGTCGACGATCAGGCCGAGCACGACGATCAGGCCGAACATGCTGATCAGGTTGAGCGTGGCACCGAGGATGGACATGAGCATGAGGGCGCCGCAGACGGACACCAGCAGGCCCATCATCACCCAGAACGCCACGCGCCAGTTGAGAAACAGCAGCAGTGACAGGAACACCAGCGACAGGCCCCACAAACCGTTGCGTTTCAGCAAGTCGAGCCGGTCCTCGATGTACCGCGCCAGATTGCTGTGTGTCATCATCTCGAGATTGGCGGGACAGGGATCGTTCCAGGCCCGGCTGTGAATCTGTTCGGCCGCCGTCGGACCGAACAGGCCCTTGAGGCGCGTGAGCCAATCCACTTCCAGGGGCTGGCGCAACTTGCCGGCGACGAAGGCCCGGACCTTCATCGAAATGTCGATCGCGTCCTGATCGCCGGTCTTGTAGACGGTGACGTCGACCGCCGGCTTGCCGTTGAAGCGCCCGCGGACGTCCGAATCTTCAAAGCCGTCGACCACCCGCCCCACGTCGAGCACGCGGATGACTTCACCGTTCGCCGTGGTGCGCAGGATGGTCTTGGCGATAACCTCGGCCTGGTCGGTCTCGCCCAATGTGCGCACCGCGACGTTCTGGCCGGGGGTCTTCAGCGTGCCGCCGGGCAAATCCAGGTTGGCCTGGCGAATGGCGTCGGTGATCTGGGCCAGCGACAGGCGGTACTCGACCAGCTTCTCGGGCTCGACCTCGACCGCCAGCTCGGCCTTGCGCGTTCCGCCCAGGGTGACATCGCTGATGCCCGGCAACAAGAGGAGCTCATCGCGCAAGCGCTGGCCGGCGTCTTTGAGGGTGTTTTCGTCAACGTCGCCGAAGAGCGCCACGGAGATCACTGGCAGAATCGGCTCGAACTTCATGACGCGGACTTCTTCGGCATCCTCGGGCAGTTCGTCGCGCGGGATGGTGTCGATGGCCGCTTTCACGTCGTTGACTTTCTGGTCGAGGTCGGCAACGCCACTCTCCAGCTCGATCGTGATCGAGCAGCTTCCCTCGGTGATGCTCGTCTCGACTCTCTCGATGTCCTCGACGTCCTTGACGGCTTCCTCAAGGCGCAAGGCCAGGCCTTTTTCTATTTCCACCGGGGTGGCGCCGGGGTAAATCACCGAGACCAGAATGTTGTTGGGGCGAAACTCGGGGAACATCTCGCGAATCAGGGTGAACGATGCAAAAACGCCGCCCGCCAGGATGGCCGTCATCAGTACGCCGACCAACACCGGATTCTCGACGCTGAGCTTCGGCAGGGATTTCATGGCGTTGTTCCGGTGGTGCGGGCCTGGAGATCGATGGCGGGCTGATCGAGTAGCACATTGACGGGAACACCGTCGTAGAGGACATCGAGGTTGCTGGTGATGACCACCTCGCCGGCATTGAGGCCGTCAACGACGGAGCGGTCCAATAAATGTCGCACAGTGGTTACGGGGGTGGCGTAAGCGTGGCCGTCGCGGGCCACCCAAACGCGGCTGTTATGGATACAACCGCGCGGCAGGATGATGACGTCCTGAAGCAGGGGACCATCGATGCGTGCCCGCACAAACATACCGGGAACCAGCGGCTCGGCCTGTAGGGAGTTATCCACCTCGACATAGAGCGCGAAGGTACGGGTCAGGGCATCGGCACTAGGGGCGATGCGAACTACCTGCCCGCGCCAGACCGCGTCCTGGCGGCTCTCAAGTGTCAACTGGCAAGGGGCCCCGACGCGCAGGCGTCCGCGCAGGGCAACCGGCAGTTCGATGGGCACATCGATGTGCCCTGGATCGACTATGGAAAATAGCTGGGCACCGGGGGCAATATGTTCACCCTGTTCGGCTAGAACCTCGTCAAGCTGGCCGGCAAACGGAGCGGTGATAGTGCAGCGTTCGACGTTCAGCCGCGCGATGCTCACATCGGCGCGGCGCAGGGCACAGGTGGCCTTCAGGCGCGCGCGGCGATCCGGCAGCAAGGCTTGTTCATTGAGCACTAACTGCAAGGCGCGGCGCGCCTGTTCGAAGCTCAGCCGGGCCTGGTCGATCTCGCGTTGATTTGAATTACCCTGTTCGAGCAGGATGCGCACGCGATTTAACTCGCGGTCAGCAACCTCAAATTCCTCTTCGGTGATCTTGATCAGGCTGTTGAGATTTTGCTCTTCGGTATCGAGCTGGCGCAGGGTGGCCTCGTCCATCACCAACTGACTTTCAGATCGGTCCAGGGCGGCGTGGTAGTCATGGTCGTCAATCCAGATGAGTTTCTGCTGATCCTGGACTGGTTCGCCGGCCTCGAAAGTGTCAGCCACCCTGGTAATCACGCCGGACACCTGTGTTGAAATCCAGGCCTGCTGATCGGCGATCGCGGTGCCATAGCCCACGATTGGCTCGGTGACGGTACTGGGTGTCACTTTCACGCCGTGGACCGCGAGAGCGGGGCGGTCGTTGGTGATTTGGGGTGGAGTTCGCTTGCCGTGGATCAAAGCGGCGGCAACACCGGCGCCGAGGCCGAGCAGAACGACGATAAGTATCAGTGAAACAAGTACTTGGCGTTGCATTGCCCGAGGCTTTCTCCGGATAGGCGATTATTGCTGAAATCGCATGGTCAACGTATCCCGGCGGAGTCTCTGTTTGGATTATAAGCGGTGAGCCTACTTCAACAAAACGGCTCGTCAACAAGAGTGACCGGAATCGACAATTAACCTAATGGCCTTAACAATGTCGGTATGTCAACTGGCCAGACACTTGTCGTGCACGTAGTGGCCGCGGGATTGCCCATGAGCCGCGTTGCCGCGTTGCGCAGGTTGCTGGCGCACCCCGATTCGCGTCGCCGCCAACTGCTTGTGCAGGTCGGCCGGGGAAGGCTGCCTGACAGCGATCCGAGCCCGGCAGTGCGGATTCGGGCGGCGTTCGATTGCGCCTGGCTGGCCCGGCGGGCGCTTGCGCGGTACCTGGACGAGCTGATGACATTGGCGCATGCCGCTGAGATGATAGTACACGTGTGGTCACCCGCCGCGCTGAAGTGGTGTAGTGCATTGGTTCGTGGCGATCGCCGCTTGGTGGTGGAACTCCCACCGGGCGAAAGTGTGCGCGCAACAGCGTGCTGGCTCGCCGAGCATCCGGCGCCGGGCCTGGTGAAAATTATCTGTCCGAGTGAACTGACACGTCAGCGCCTGGCTTACCTGGGTATACCGGCTGCGCGCTGCGCGCTGATTCGCGATCCAGTCGATCTGGCCGAGCTTGAACATATACCACGGGCACAACTCCGCGCGGACCTTGGGCTGGCCCCGGATCAGATCGCGGTGGTTGTGCTGCCGCCGATCACGCGCGCCGCGGGATCCTTTGTTGCCGCCTGGGCGGCATTGGTGTTGGAGAAGGCGTGCCAGGGAGTGCGGTTGGTCATACCCAGTGGTGGGCGCGAGGGCTGGCGGGTGAGCCGGCTGGTAAGCTCATGTGGGCTGGATGCACTGGTGCGCTATGTGGAGCCTCGGACATCGCTGGCGGAATTGGTGGTGCTGGCGGATTTGGCGGTGTTTCTGCCGACGAGAGATGTGAGTCCGTCCGGCCTGGTATGGGCCCTGGCGGCGGGTTGTCCACTGGTGGCCAGTGCGACGGATGTTGTCAGGGAGTTTACGTCCGAGGAGCAGGTGGCCTGGTTGTGTCGACCGGGTGATCCATATGATGCGGTACGGCAGATGCTACGTGTGCTTGAGCAACCCGAGGAGGCCAAACGCCGGGCCAGTGTAGGCCGAGAGCGTGCGCGGGACATGTATTGTGGCCAGGGGATTGTTGACCAGTACGAGCGCGTGTACGCAGCCCTTTCTGGCTAGTAGCTCGGGGGCATGGCAGTGTGTATCCGGTAGTGCCAATACTACCAAGTAGCCGCCGCCAGGCAGGCTTCGGCCTCGGAGGCCAGCCGGTGGTATAAGAACCGGGCCCCGTTGATAGTAGAGATCACTAGAGCATCGATTCGGTTAATCATTCGAAGTACGGCGAGTCGGCCCTGTGAATAGAACGGGATATCTATGCCGGGAGTCTCGGTCACCGGCCAGTTACATAGCATCCAGGGCAGACTGTCGCTGAAGACGGGAGTCTCGGACGACTCTGGACGATGCTTAAATCTGACCGGGGGCGGGTTGGGTTGGGGCGCGGGTTGCGGCCGGGGATCGATGATCTCTTGCGGTTTTTCCGCTTGCTTTTTGAACTTAGGATCCGGCGTGGCCGTTTCTTCCTGGGCAGCTAAATTAACGTTGTCGTTGATGTCGGGGGGGTTTTCAGCCACGGCTGCTTCAGGAACCGTGACAGTCTCGGTTTCCGCCGCCAGTCGGGCGATCTGATGCAACTGTTGACGGGCCACGTCGAAATCCGGCTTAAGCCGCAGCGCGGTCTCGAGGGAATGGGCCGCGGTGGCATAGTCGCCGGCATCGGTTTGCAGAACGCCTATGTTGTAATAGGCATCGGGCTCGCCAACGACCAGGCGAAACTCATTCAAGGCCTCGTCGTATTGACCGAGCCGTCCGAGCGTGGCGCCGTAATTCATGTGCGCCCGATTATACATGGGCTTAAGCTCGAGGGCTTCCCGCAGCGCGTCGGCCGCTTCCGGGTAATTGCCTTCGAGATACAAACTGAAGCCCAGGTTATTATAAAGGTGCGCGGAAGTCGGGCACTTCTTGATGGCCAGGCGAAATTCGTGGGAGGCTTCCGCGTGTTGGCCGAGCTTGTTGAATGTAATGCCCAGACGATTGCGGGCGGTAGCGAAGGTGGGATTTAACTCGAGGGCATGCTGGTACTGCTCGACGGCGGCGGCGAAGTTACCTTGTCGTTCGAGCAGGTGCCCGTGAGCGAAATAGGTCGTGGCATTCAGCTTTGGCGACATGTTTGTGGTACGCCCGGTAGGCAAGGCCCCGGGCATCGATTTTTGTCCCTCGGTTTTACAACCGATCGAACAAAGCAGCACGCCGACAACAGCCATAACCATCAGCAGCCGGCTGATATGCACGATGACTCTCCTGTTTCTAGAACGTGGAACCGCTGGTCGCGCCCGCGGAGCTCCCGGAAGAGCTCTTCCCGGGCTGATAAGTTCCCTCATTGGCTTTGATAAGTATCACTTCACTGGCGTCCATACCACGGCCACCAGGCAGATCGTGTTGCAGAATATCCGTGGAGGTGTCCACGCCAGCTTCCTGTAGGAAGGCGATGATTGCCTCAGTGCGACTGGCCAGCAGAACTTTATCTTGCAGGTTGGTGCTGTATCGTATCGTGCCGCCATACACATCCATCAGCGAGGCCAGCCGGCTGAGGCGTTGTTCACCCAAGGTGTTCAGCAGCGAACGATGAGGATGAAAGTGGATATCGCAAATGGTCATATTCTCAAGCAGGGCGGCGTCGGTCATGTAGACGTAGAGCCCCTGCATGTCGTTAGTTTCTTCGGCGGTGCCATGGGGCGGGGCGTTGACGCGCGGGCTGGGGGAGTTGCAGCCCCCACACAACATGCCAGCTACAGCCAGGCACACTAGCAGTTTCTTCATGATACACTCCTGTCCGATGCAAAGCTGGCCTGATGGAATCCATACCAGGCTGGACATACCTCGGTCACTTATCAGAAAATCGGCAGTTGGCGGCTCCCGACTGAAGCTCCACTATTGACCCGCGCATTGTTCGTGCGCGCTTCTGGACCGCTACAGATTCACACACGGCAACGCTTCGCAGTGGATCTGTTTGCAGTAGAATCGCGCCATGCGAAGAGCCCGCCCGCTGGCATTGGTGGTCCTGACGGTGGTGACGGTGGTGTCCCTGGCGTATACCGGCGGCTACGCGTGGTATCTGCGCAGTGCATATTACCGTCAAAAATGTGTGGATAATTTGAGCACGGCGTTGGGTCTGCCCAGCGATATTGGGCGCGTAGTGCCGCGATCCTCCACCGCGCAGGAGTATGGCGATGTGGTCGTCTGGTTGCCAGATCGGCGCGATCAAGCCCTCTATTGTCGGCAAGCGGTGCTGAGATACTCGCCAACGCCGGCAGATCCGGATGCGTACGAAATCGAGCTATTGGGGGGAAAATGTGAGATTTCAACCAGAACCTGGTTGCAGGAAGATTATCGCCGAGTGATCGAGTCTGGATTGCGTCCCGGCTTTGATCCGGATGGTCCGCGTCTGGTGAAATTTAGTGGTATGGATCTTTGGTTCATCCGGAACCGGTTCCGGGGGGCACTGCATGATGCCAGTGGGGTGGTCTTGTTCGAGTTGCCGGATCAAGGCCGTGCCACCATTCGGTGTGCGGCACTGAATGGTCACTCGGTTTCGGAGCCGGTGGTGTTGAGAACGCGGTTTTCGCCGCGGGACAGCGGCATCCGGATTGACGAGTTGAAGCTGAGCGTACCGAATTTGCCGGTCAAGGTATTGGGACTGGAGGCTTTAATTGGCACTGGTCTGCGTACCGGAATGTTCGGCGGGGAGTTGATATACAGTGAAACCGGCAGTGGGCCACATTTGACGATCAGTGGGCGCTGCACTGATCTGAGCCTGGCGGAGTGTACTGCCGGCCTGGTGGCGCGGCCCTGGGAGGGCATGTGTCCGGAGATTGAGCTCAAGGAACTGACCCTGGAGAACGACCGACCGCGACGGTTGTGTTTTCGAGGTGTATTGCAAGGGCTGTTGCTTGGAGATGTGTTGGCGCCATGGGGCTTGGAGGCATTGGGGGGCGTACTGACTCTGCGTGTGCGTGATGCGGATTTATCGTCGGCGGGGATTGAGCGGCTGGTCGCTTCGGGGGAGTGTGTGGGAGTCTCGCTCCAGGCCTTGACGAGTGCGACCGACTGGGGACGGGCCAGTGGTACGGTACGGTTGGAAATTGATGATCTGACAATAGAGCAAAACCGGCTGTGTTCGCTGGATGCCGAAATCCGTGTGGAGCAGACCGCGGAAGATACCTGGATCGAGGGGCGCCTGGTGACCGAGTTGGTCAGTCGGGCGCTGGATGTCAATGTGCCCCCATTTTTCCCGGAGCGTATTCAGTACACACAGTTGGGTTGCCGGATAGAAGTTCGGGACGAAGTGTTGTATCTGTTTGGCACGCACGGACCGCGCGAAAAAACGATCCTGACAGTGAATATGGTTGGGCAGGAATTTCCGCTGATTCTGGAACCCAAACATTCCTTCGACCTGACGAGTTGGCTCGATCTGTTGCGCTTGCGGGCCGCCGAGCATCTACGCCAGCGTCTGGAATTATTGAATTGGCAACAGGCCTGGCGGACCTTGTCGGTTTGGCCGCGCTGGCCGATTCCGGTGGCCACCCAGCCGGAGTTTACGCTACCCGGCGACTCGCGGGCGAGCGACCCAGCCACGGATGACCGCGACGCACCTTAATTATCGCATATCCGGAGCAAGTCTTGCGACGGCGAAACGTGGAGCGGCAGATGATCATCCTGGTCGTGGTCATCGGCTTGTCATTGACGGCACTGACCGTCTGGGCGGTGGCGCGCCAGGGTGGGGCGCTGCGCGACCGTGAACTGGCCGACTTGCGCAACTCGGCTTTACAGGCCGCGGCGGAACAGACCATCGAGCTACGCGGCGATGTTGAGCGCGCCCTGGACACGCTGGCCGAGCGGTGGCTCAACGGAGGGCCTGATGTTCTGGATGAATGGGTGGCCGGGCAGCGGCGCTGGCTGTTTGCCGTGGTGCATGTTGTGGCCGGGGAATGTGCGACATTTCCGCTGTCTCCAGTGTCGCCGCCGTTACCGCCTTCGGATTCGGATCAGCTTTCCCTGGCACGCGTATCAGAATTGACCGAGGCCGTGGCGTCGGCGGCGCTGGCGCGTCTGGCGCGTAGTGCCGAGAGTGCGAATCCGGTGACACGTGGTCGGGCGCTGATGGCCATGGGCGCCTATCAGCGGCATCTGGCATCCCTGCGCGCCGCGGCCGGTTCGTATAGTGAGGCGGCCACGGCGTTTCGTTCCAGTTCGGCGGGGTCACGGTATGCCTTTGAAGCGGAGTTGTATCGGATCGACTGTCTGCTGGCGCTGGGAGACCAGGCGCAAGCGCGCCACGCGCTGGCGACGGTTCTGGATCAGGCCTTGATAGCGCACCCGGCGCGATACGGTGCCGAGCAGGTGACCGGGTTGCGTGAACGCGTGACCGCCCTTAACGAGCACCCGCGGCTCGGGGAACTTACCGAGCAACTGGAACGGCTGGAGCGGCGCGCCCCAGCGCGCCAGATCATTCCAGAGTTGGAGACACTGCTGAGCGCCTTTCGGGCGGAGAAAGACAGCCCGATACCCGGGGGGGTTTACTTTCGTGTGTTGGCGGCGGATGACGTGCGGTTGGTGGTGGCTCTACGGCATATATCGGATACCGAAACGGTGGCACTGGCGGCGCCGGCGGCCGAACTGGTGCGCCACTATTGGAATACCACGGTCAGTCCATCCTGGCGCGTGAGCCTGACGGGCGGATTGTCGACCGATACGCCGCTGTGTGAACTGGGCACGCCGTTCGGCGGGGCAGTGCTGATCCCCACGGCGAGCGTACGGGAGAGGTTGTCGGCCGACGCGCGGCGGCGAACCGCGTTTCTGCTGGCAACCGCGGCCGGCACCACGGGGGCCTGGGCGATTGTCATCTGGATGCTGTTGCGCGCCATGGCCCGCCAACGTGAGTTGGTGCGCCTGCAACAACGCTTTGTGGCCGACGTCAGCCATGAGCTGAAGACGCCGCTGGCCATGATTCGCCTGTTGGGCGAGACGTTGCAGGACGGCCGCGTGCGCGATCCCCAGCGTGTCAATGCCTACTACGGGACGATCACCCGCGAGGCCGAACGGTTGTCGGTATTGCTGGACAGCATTCTGGATTTCAGCCGGATTGAGTCCGGGCGCAAGCAGTACCGCTTTGAGGATTGTGACGTGGCTGACGTAGTGCGGCGGGCTTGGGCGTTGTTTGAGCCGCAGTTCTCCGCGGAAGGCTTTGAAGCCAGCCTGGAGATTGCCGAGGAGTTGCCGCGGGTGCGAGCGGATGCGGCGGCCTTGCAACAGGTTCTAGTTAACCTGTTACAGAACGCGTATCGCTACGCGGGTGAGGGGAAGTATGTGCGTCTGGGCATACGGCAGGAAGGATACTTGATTGTCGTCGTCGTGGAAGATCACGGCATCGGCATGTCGCGCGCCCAACTCGCGCGACTGGGGGAGACATTCTTCCGGGCCGAGGATACGCGCGTGCGCCAACAGCGTGGTACTGGCTTGGGTTTGGCGATTGTCAACCACGTGGTGCAGGCGCACGGCGGGAAGATCGAGGTGGATTCGCAGCCAGGTCGGGGCAGCACGTTTACGATCTGGTTCCCTTATGAGGGCGCCACGGCGGGGAAGGAATAACTCCGGGCAGTAGTAGACAATTAGACGCTCAGCAGGTCGGAGACCTCATAACGACTCGCCAGGTGCAGAGCATAGTCGGTCCCGAGCAGGTCGCGGTGGGTTTGCAGGGCCAACTCAGGTTCGTTGTTCTCGGCGCTGAGGTGCGCCAGGGCGATCCAACGCGGACGCCGCGCTCCGCATACCTGTACCAATTGGGCGGCTTCGTGATTGGACAAATGTCCGCCCTTGCCACTGATGCGGGCTTTCAGGTAGGGAGGGTACCCTCCGGTCGCGAGCATGTGCGGGTCGTAGTTGCTTTCGAGATAGGCGGCGTCCAGATCGGGAAGGGTTTGTGCCAAGGCATCAAAGGGATGGCCGAGGTCGGTCAGGATCCCGAGGTACCGGCCGTCGTGTTCGACAATAAAGGCCACGCCATCGACGGCATCGTGGGGTGTACGGATGGTGTGTACGGTCACCGCGCCAAAGGATAGCGACTCACCCGAACGAAAGTAGCGGATGTCGCGCACCTGGCCGAGATCACACCAGATGGCCCGCTGAGTAGCGCGACTCATGTAGATCGGTAGCCCGAATTTGCGTTGATAGATGCCGGCGCAGCGCACGTGATCGCTGTGGTCGTGAGAAAGAATCAGGGCGTCGATGGCCCGGATATCACGGCCGTGGGCCGCCAGCCGCTGTTGGGCCTGCTTGCCGCTGATCCCGGCGTCGAATAGCAGCCGCACGTCTCCGGCCTCAACGTAGATGGCGTTGCCATTTGAGCCTGATTGCAGTGAACAGGTGAGCACTTCTGCCTCCACGCGAATACCTGATTCTAGTATACCCGCTGATCGGTCGGGCAGGGCTTTCCAGGTTTTCAGCGGCGGAGTTGGAATCTGGCGACCAGTTGGCGCAGAACGTGATTGGAAATTCCGAGTTGCTGAGCGGCCTTGGCGAAATTCCAGTGGTTTTCATGTAGGGCGCGGGCCACCATCAAGCGTTGGGCGTAGGCCAGGGAGGAGGCCGTTTCACCTTCCTGGGGCGGGACGTAGCCGCCGATAATTTCCTGTGGCAGGCACTGCTCATCAATCGGTTCGCCCTGGGCCAGCAGTAGGGCCCGCTCAATCACGGACTGCAATTGCCGGACGTTGCCCGGCCAGTGGTAACTGATCAAAAGCGCCATGGCCTCGTCCGTGATGCCGGATTGGCGACAGCGGTTGCGGCGGGCGGCCGATTCCAGCAGGTATTTGGACAGCGGCACGATGTCCTCGCGGCAGTCGCGTAAGGGCGGTACATGGATGGGGAAGACGTTCAGCCGGTAAAAAAGATCCTCGCGGAACTGACCGCGCTGGGCCATCACGAGCAGGTCGTGACGGGTGGTGGCGATAATGCGGACATCGGATTCGAGTGAATATGTCGCTCCCAGCCGACTGAAGCGGCGTTCCTGTATGACGCGCAAAAGCTTGGCTTGGGCAACCGGAGGAATATCGCCCACCTCATCCAGCAGCAGGGCTCCGCCATGGGCGCGTTCAAAGAGTCCAGCGCGTGGATTTATAGCGCCGGTAAAGGCCCCGCGCTCGTGGCCGAACAGCTCGCTTTCCAGCAGGCCCTCTGGAACAGCGGCGCAATTACAGGCTACAAATGGCCGGTCGCGGCGGGGACCCAGGGCATGAATCCGGCGCGCGACAAGCTCTTTGCCGGTACCGGTCTCGCCGCTAATCAACACGGTGGCACTGGTGGGTGCCACGCGCTTGCACAGTTCGAGCACGCGTAGAAACGGTCGGCTGGATCCGATTAATCTGACAGGTCGGGTTGGATTCATCAGTGGAACTGACAATGCCCATTGAGCACCGGGTCGGATACCACAGGCCGCCGCTGGCTCCGTGCCCGGACAAAGTCACGCTCGTTCCCGTGAGCGACCCAACAACCGAAGTAGTGTGGCGCAATCGCTCCCAATTGTCCATCAGCGGGAGTTGGAATCGCGCGCGGTGGTAACCGTGCGTAGATGGCCGCCGGTGAGCAACAGGGTGCGATCGGCGTACTGGGCGATGCTTGGATCGTGGGTAACCATCACGATGGTCTGGCCCTCGCGGTGCAGGTCGCCGATGAGTGACATGATGCGAGCGCCGGCCTCGGCGTCGAGATTGCCGGTCGGTTCATCAGCGAAAAGGATGCGTGGATGATGCACCAGGGCGCGGGCAAGAGCCACGCGTTGGCGCTCGCCGCCGGAGAGTTCATTGGGCAGATGCTTGAGTCGCTCGCCGAGCCCGACGCGTTCGAGGATCTGGAGTGCGTCGTTGCGAGCCGCGCCCGACTCTCTGAACCAGGCGAATGTTGACGTTCCGACCATGCGGGTCAGCAGGACGTTTTCCAGCACGTTAAGTTCGGGCAGCAGATGGTAGAACTGGAAGACAAAGCCGAACTCGCGGCGGCGCAGGCGTATTGATCGGCGTTCGGCACTGGATAACACATCGGTCAGGCCGGTGCGGAAACGTCGGCGGCCCGGCGGCGCGAAGACCGGTTCACCGCGATAGATGACGTGGCCATTCTGGGGTACGTCCAGGGCGCCGAGGATGTGCAGCAGCGTGCTCTTGCCGCTGCCGGATTTGCCCATGATGGCGACAAATTCGCCCTCGGCCATGCGCAGATTGCAGCCGCGCAGCACTTCCAGTCGGCTGCGGCCCATCTGGTAGGATTTCTGCACGTTCTGGGCAATCAGCAGTGGGTGCCTGGTGGCCGGTGGATCGAGCACGTTGGGTGATGTGGTGGAGCTACTCATGGCGGATAGCCTCCACCGGCTGCATGGCTCCGGCGCGCCAGGCGGCGAATAGCGATCCGATGGTCGAGGCAACCGTCGCGATGGCAACTACCGCAAAAGCATCCCAGGGGTCAACCTGACTGGGGATGCGGTCAAATGAATACACCTCCAGATTCCATACACGCCAGGCCGGATTCACGGCAATGAGGAAATCCTGGATTTCGTTGATGTACGTGATGAACAGCCCGCCGAAGACCAGGCCCATGGCGCTGCCCACCAAGCCGGCGGTGCCGCCATATAGCAGGAAGATCATGGCCACCCCGCCGGACGAACCGCCGATGGCTTTAACAATGCCGATATCGCGGGTTTTCTGAAGCACGATCATGTAGAGAATGCAGAGCAGCAGGGCCACGGCGACCAGAGAAATGACCATCAGGACTATGGTCATCAGGATTTTTTCCTTTTCGACGGCGGCGACGATGCTGGCCTGGGATTCCTGCCAGGTCATGACGTCGATGCCGGACAGCAGGTGGCGGTCGGTCAGGTCCAGTAGATTGCGGAAGCGGGGGTCGTCCAGGTAGGACCAGTAAAGCTCTTCCAAGCGTGAAGTTAGCGCCAGGGCATCCACGCCATCGGCCAGCTTGATTTGAATTTGCGAGCAACGGGCGGGAGCCGTGCCGATCGGATTGCCCTCGTCATCGACGCGTGTGGTGGCCCCCATCTGCAGCAGTTTCTGTAGCAGATCGAAATCACAATATACGTGTTGCGAGTCGATCTCGTAGATGCCGGTGCGCGAGTCGTCGGCGTAGCGGAAAGGTTGCTTGATCGGAATGGGGTCCACCTGCCCGCGTGCCGAGGTGGCCCAGAGGGTCAGAGTTACCAAAGTGCCGCGCGTGTATCTCCGATCGTATTTGCCGTCGGGGTAACGCCGGGCGATTATTTCGCGGCCCAGGATCAGACCCGGGAAAGGGTCGCCGACCAGGGCTGGCGGATCGGTGACGTAGCCCTCGGTGTAGAATCCGGGAATCGGCAACAGCCTGGGCTGATTGGATTGCGAATTCAGGTACTCCAGGGTGTGGTTCAGCCGCGTCTGGGCAATATCGCTGTCGATTAGCGTTTCGTCACCGCGACCCGTCTTGTGTACCTGCTCGCGGTGTTCCTGGCGGGCTCGTTCGAGAGCCTCCTGGTAGGGCGC
>JBDRDH010000065.1:0-9651 GCA_043820985.1 Planctomycetota bacterium | reverse complement strand
CGGCGATCCGCCGACGGACTACGACGGCTCCGGGCAGTGCTATCTGACCGACAACGTGTACGGCAACTCAGACGTCGACGATGGCTATACGTACTTGACGTCGCCGGCCATCGACTTGAGCGCGGGCGATGCCGAGATCGAGTTTGCCCTGTGGTACACGAACAACTTCGGCGCGGATCCGAACAACGACCTGTTCAAGATCTACGTTTCGAATAACAACGGGGCCAACTGGGTGCAGGTCGAGACGATCGGTCCGCAGACCTCCGGCGGCTGGACGCTGCATTCGTTCTACGTCAGCGACTTCGTGACTCCGACCGCGCAGGTCCGCCTACTCTTCGAGGCCTCCGACCTGAATAGCGGTTCGGTCGTGGAAGCCGGTGTCGACGCCATCCGCGCGCGGACGCTCGATTGCGAAGGCGCCTACATCGGTGATATGAACTGTGATGGCGAGGTAAACGCTTACGACATCGATCCATTCATCTGCGCCATCAGCCCGACGTGTGACTACGAAGGGATCTATCCCACCTGCGATCGCACCCGAGCCGATTGCAACGGCGATGGCAACATGAACGCCTATGACATCGATCAGTTCATTGCATTAGTCGGCGGCGGCTAATCCGGGCAGACTAGAGTTCAAGTGACTACACACGCCACAACTCATCATACGGGCCGCGCCAGGTGGTGATTGCCTACCCGGCGCGGTCTGCGGTGTGTTGCTGGCGATCCCCGCGTCAGTTCGTCTCGATCGTGGCGTCCGAAATGGTCACCTCGGTGTCCGCGGACGTGCCGCCCGCGATTATGATCGAATTAACCGTGAGGGTCGGAGTGTCGTCGCCGCCGAAGGTCACGGTACCCACAACTGACAGGCTATCGATCTCTTCGTCCACGAGGTCGACGGTCCACGTGCCGTCGATAACGGCGTCATCGTTTGTGGTATGCGGCCAGCAGCTCGGCCCGAAGCAGGTCATCGATGCCCAGTTATCGACGTCGTCCCACTCGTGGTCATAGAAGTCGCCGTCCGTCCAGATGAAAATATCAGCCATCCCCGGCGTGACGGCGACCAGGGCGATCAGCAGCAGTGGATAGGTAATCATCTTCATGTTGAATCTCCTTGTGATTCGCAGCGTCAATTGCCGCGAGAAGTTGCGGTTTAGTCGCACGAGTCCACGCCGGCCCGGAAGGTCTTGTTCTGCTTGACCTCAATTTCTCCGCCCGAGAACGTCAGATCACCGCCCGTGCAGACGTCAGTGCGGACCGAAAGCGTGCCGGCCGTAACTTCAAATTCGGTCATCATGTCGCTCATCGTGCAGGTGCTCTCAAAGATCATGCTCGCATTGGAACTGGTGACCTTGAACACACCGTCGCTGACACCCCAACCGCCGTCGATAGTCCCATCCACGAACACGGTATTAAAGGAGCCGTCGCCGGTTTCCACCGTGCCGTTGTTTATAAACGTGTAGGAGCCCGATCCGGCACGGTCCATGTAGAAGCCGCCGATCAGGCTGGTCCCACTGGCCAACGTCAACGTGTAGTCGCCCTGAAACTCGATGTAGGATATCCCGAACGTGATTGACGACCCACCAGACAGTGTGAGGCTGGCTGCGATCTTGAGTTTGCCGTAATTCTCGACCGACATGGTTCCCGGGATACTGCTGTTCGCGCCGATTTGCAGCGTATCGCCGTTCCCGAGGATCAGTGTGCCGTCCACTGTGAGACCGAGGCACACCGCGTTATCGTCGTCGATCGTGCAGGTCTTGCCGGTACAGATCACGGCGTTGTCTGACGCCGTGGGCACCTGACCCTCGGTCCCGCCACCGCAGGTAGTTTCCCAGTTGCCCGCGGTACGCCACAAGCCATCCTCAGTATAGTCCGTGAAGTAGTACGTTGTTCCGGCGGCCGGAGCGACACCGGCGGCGAACACGAGAACCGTCAACACAACAATGGCGCAATGCGTTCGCATGACAAACCTCCTTTGTCAGAATAGGAATGCGATATCACAACAGCGCGCTGTAACACACCCAAGCGCGGACGCGCAACGCGCATACCGCGCAAAGTAACTTTGTATTCCTTTGATGGATTCCCGGTTCGCCCAGTCCCCTGTCCGAAGTCCGAAGTCCGAAGTCCGAAGTCCCCTATCCCGAGGCCGGATTCCAGAGTCCGGTAATCCAAGGAAAGTATGCCTCATGGAAGCGCGGTTGTCAAACCAAAGTTACACAAATGGGAGCAGAATCCTCCATGATGGCTATTGCCCTACAGCAGTACTTGCGGTACGTATAATCAAGAGCCATAACTGTGTGTCTGCCTGTCGGGAGGACATATCATGTTTAGAAGCAACTCGCTCTCGTCGGGTCAGTCCGTCGGCGCGTCTGCGTTGGGGGTGGTGCTGGGTGTATTGCTGGCGGTGGCTCCGTCCAGCAGTGCGGAGGAACCCGGCCGGTCGGTGCGCCGGCTGCCGATCTGCGGTTCGTGGGGCGGGCTGGCGGAAGATGTAGTGTTCCTGCCGAATCAGCCGCACATCGCTGTGGTGGCACTGGGGCCGCGCCTCGAAATCGTCGATCTGACAAACCCGCAGGCGCCGGAACACATCGGCTCGTTCTCGTCCTTCTCACCGCCGGAGGATATTTCGGACATTGCAATCGAGGGCGATTACGTCTTCGTGGCAACTTGGCCCGTGGGAAGTCCTCTGGGCAACGCGTTCGCCCCGCCCGGCTCCCGCGATATGGACGAACGCAAACGCTTCTACGTGGTCGACGTCTCGCACCCCACCCGCCCGCGGCTGATGGGCAGTGCGCCGGGTCATGGCGGATTCCAGGAAATCGAGCTGTACCGGGAGCCGGCTTCCTTCCGCTCTTGGGCCTTCCTCCGTGACTGGACTGCTGTCGAGGCATTCGACATCAGCGACCCGCACGCTCCAGCGCCATTGGGCACCGTCCTGTACGACGTACACGCGATGAAGGTGTGCGAGGATTACCTCTACTGTCTGGTACACAACCCGATCGGCGTGCGCATTTACGACCTTTCCAGTCCATTGCTGCCGCGCGGCGAGCGCGGGCCACGCCTGACGCTGGTCGGCGAGGTGGCGTTTCCGCCGGAGGCCGACGTCTATCCGGTCCACGAACTGGAGGTCGCCGGTGACTATGCCTATTGTAGCGCCGAGGTCGGTGATGAGGGAGTGATCTACATCGTTGACGTTACGGACCCCACGCAGCCGATCGTGGTGGGCACCGTCGACGAGTTCGTACGCGGCAAGGACCTGGCTGTTGGCGGCGACTACCTGTTTGTGGCCGACTGGCCCGGAGGTTCGTCTGCTCCCGGGTGGTGGGAGAGAGTCAAGGGCCTGGCGGTGCTCGACGTCTCGGACCCGGCCGAGCCGCGGCACGTGGGGCAATACAAGCCGCGCGGCCTGGTGTACGGCGTGGAGGTGGTCGGCGACCGGGCGTACATCATGGACGAGGCCGAAGGTCTGCTGGTGCTGGACGTGAGCGATCCGACCAATCCAGTCAGGCTGGGTAACGTCTATTCCCCGGCGCGGTTGCGGAAGATGGAGTTGGTCGGTTCGCGGCTGTACGTCACCGACCTGTTCAACGGCTTCAGCGTGCTGGATGTGTCGAATCCGTTTCAGCCCACGCTGCTCTTCGCCTACCAGACGCCGCACCTGGGCCTGCACATGCGCTCGCTGGGGATCGACGTGGTCGGCGGGCTGGTGTATCTGGGGGCCGGCTGGGGCGGTTTCCAGGTGGTCAACGTCTCCGACCCGGCGATGGCGCCGTATTTGGTGGGGGAGTTCCCATTCCCCGAGGACACGTTCGCGGCTGACGTGTTGGTGCAAGGGGACATCGCCCACGTGGGTCTGGGCTTCGGCAGCGGCCCCGGTCGTCTCCTGAATCTCGATGTAAGTGACCCCAGTGCGATCAGTCTGGTTGGGTTCCACCCAACCAGAACCAAGCCGAGCACCATCCTGAGCGCTCCCACCACAGACGACCTGCTGTACTACTCGGCTGAGGACACCGGGATCACGGACAACAGCGATCCCGAGACACCGGTGCGGCTCTACCAGGGCTATCCGTCTGGCGACGACATCGCCTGCCTGGGCGACCTGCTGCTATGCGCGGGTAAGCGCCCGCTGGGAGCCGGGTGTGCGGAGGAGGACGCCGGGCGCGACTGGGCCGTCGGGCTCTTTGCGTTGGATGTCTCGGACCCGTTCAACCCGGTGGAGTTGAGCTACTTCCCAGCCACTTGGCCGCGCGGATTGGATACCTGGAACTCGTCCGTCTACATGGCGGCACTGGACGAGGACGACATCGGGCTACTTGAGATCGATTTTTCCAACCCGCTGAGTCCGCAGGCGACCGGCGCGGCGACGCTGTACGCGGGGCGCTTCGTCCTGGCGACCGAGCACTTCGTCTACGCGACCACGGACTACAGCGGCCTGTACATCATCTTCCGCAGCCGGCCCGGCGACCTGAACTGCGACGGCGTGGTCGACCCCGCCGACATCGCCCCGTTCGTGCTGGCCCTCGGCGCCCCGGACATCTACGCCACCGTCTACCCCGACTGTACGTTTGCCGCCGCCGACATCAACGGCGACCAGGCGCTGAATGCATACGATATTGATGGTTTCATCGCACTCGTTGGCGGCGACTGATTCAAGCGGATTGCCATTTAAGTTACTCCAGTCCTGACCATCAGCCCCCCTGCCGGCTCTGCGAAGCTTGCTGCTGACCCAATACGCCTTGACGCCGGACGCCGGAGACTGTCTGCTCAGCATTCATAACCGTGACACTCTGCTGCCAACCACCGGTTGAGGTACTGACATGAATCCGAGATGGTTGTGTCTCACCCTGACGCTCATTCTCGCCGGGGGCTGTCGGGCGATCGAGCAGCGCTACGACATTGTGGTCTATGGCGGAACATCCAGCGGTGTGGTGGCGGCGGTCAAGGCGGCGCGGATGGGGCACTCCGTCCTTTTAATCGAGCCCGGTCAACACCTTGGCGGGTTGAGCGCTGGCGGCCTCGGGGCTACCGACATCGGCAACAAACAAGCCATCGGCGGTATGTCGCGCGAGTTCTATCGCCGCCTCGGGCAGGTTTACGGCCAGGACGAAGCCTGGAAATTCGAGCCGCACGTCGCCGAACAGGTCTTCCAGGACCTCGTCAGCGAAGCACAAGTACCGGTCATTTATGGCGAGCGTCTGGATCTATCCGCCGGCGTCCGGAAAGACGAGACGCGCATCACCCGGCTCATCATGGAATCCGGGCGCACGATTCGCGGGCAAATGTTCATCGACGCCACCTACGAGGGCGATCTGATGGCCACCGCCGGCGTGAGCTACGTCGTCGGACGCGAAAGCAATGATACCTACGCCGAAACCCTCAACGGCGTACAGACGCAAAGCGCGATTCACCACCAATTCACGCAGGCCATCGATCCCTACATCATCCCCGGCGACGCCACCAGCGGCGTGTTGCCCAGTATAGATCCCACCGGCCCCGGCGTTGAAGGCGGCGGCGACCACCGCGTGCAAGCCTACTGTTTCCGCCTGTGTGCCACCGATGAGCCCGAGAATCGCCGACCGTGGCCCCAGCCGGCGGACTATGACCCCCAGCGTTATGAATTGCTGCTGCGCAACTTTGAAGCCGGTGATCGCCGCATACCCTGGCACCCGGTCAAAATGCCCAACCACAAAACCGACTCGAACAACAACTTCGCCATCTCGACCGACAACATCGGTATGAACTATGAATACCCGGATGGCGATTACGCTACTCGCGAACGTATCATCCAGGAGCACCGCGCCTATCAACAAGGTTTGATGTGGACGCTGGCCAACAATCCACGCGTGCCCGAAAAGATCCGCGAACACTTCCAGAGCTGGGGCCTGGCCCGTGATGAGTTCGTCGACAACGACAACTGGCCGCATCAGCTATATATCCGCGAGGCGCGCCGGATGGTCTCCGACTATGTGATGAACCAGCACAATTGCCAGGGCCGCCGCGTGGCGGAGGACGCGGTCGGTCTGGCGGCGTACACCATGGATTCGCACAACGTGCAGCGCTATGTGGATGACGCCGGTTATGCACGCAATGAAGGTGATGTACAGGTCGGCGGTTTCCCCCCCTACCCGATCTCCTACCGCGCCATCGTGCCCCGGCGCAGCGAGTGCACCAACCTGCTGGTGCCGGTCTGCCTCTCGGCTTCTCACATCGCCTTCGGTTCAATCCGCATGGAACCGGTTTTCATGGTGCTGGGCGAGTCGGCGACAGTCGCCGCCATCCAGGCTTTGGAGGATGGTGTTGATGTGCAGGACATTAACTACGAGCAGCTAGCGGATGAACTCGAAGCCGCCGGCCAGATTCTGCACTAATCCGCGTATCCCACGACAGGGCGCACCACAGGGATACAGAGACACCGAGGTTGAATGTAGCAATGGTGTTGATGTATCAGCGCACAGCTTCTTAGACTTCTCTGCGTCTCTGTGCCTCTGTGGTAAACGGTATTGTCAGAGATGCAGACTAGCGTTCCATTTGCAGCGTCGCCAGCCCGCTGGGCACGTCATCCACGAAGTCGAAAATGTGGTCCAGGCCGGTGACCAGAAAGACCCCCCAGACCTGCGTGTTGATGCCACACATCTTGAGCTTGCGCTGATTGCTCACCGTCACGACTTTACGCAGCTTGAGCAGCTTGGCGATATTCGAGGAATTCAGATAGTTGACGTTCCCGAAGTTCAGCAACACATCCAGGCGCGTGTTCTCGGCGCATTGCTCGATAACTGCGTTCATATCGTCGGTGAATTGTGGATCATCACCTAGCTCGGCCAGGAGAACCGTTTCCGACCATTGCTCAAATGCCATCTTGCTATCCTGCTGAACTGATTCTTAACTGCCCGGCAAAGCTCTACCGAACTAGCGCATGGAAACCATACCTTTGTAACGCCGAGCCTGTCAACCGCTACACGCGCTACTTTAGCTCGACATCCCAGTAGGCAAAGTCCAGGAACTGCTTCCAACTGGCATATCTTGAATCGGATAACTTGATCGTTAACACCGGCGAACGCCGCGGGCGGCGTGGCGGCGTGATCAGCTTCATGTGTGCCTCGATGGGTGTCCGCCCACCCTTCTTCACGTTGCAATGCACACAGGCGCAGACGATGTTCGTCCAGGAGTTCTCCCCGCCCCGCGAGCGCGGCACGATATGATCCAGACTCAATTCGCTGGTGGGGAATTTCTTGCCGCAATATTGACAGTGGCTGCGGTCCCGTGCGAACAGGTTTCGCCGATTCAACTTGACCGTGGTCTTGGGCAGCTTGTCATAAACCAGTAGACGCACAATCCGCGGGACGGCGATGTGAAATCGTACCGTGCGGATCCAGTCATTGGCCTCCGGTTCGAAGCGGCGCTTGGCCTCGCTGACCTCGATCCAGTCTTCGAAGTCGTATGAGAGGAACTCCCCGTCCTCGACCGCGACCACTTCCGCCAGGTCCTGGTAGAGCAGCGTCATAGCTCGCCGGGCACTTACCACCCGCACCGCCTGATACAAACGGTTAAGCATCAGGACGCTCGTAGACAGTACTGGCGCGTCCGCAATCACGACTACACTCCAAACCACAAGCTATTGCGGTCCAAATTATGCTCTTCACAAGATTTTACGTGAGTATTTTACGTACATCAAGCGAGAATTGTCGGTAAGCGTTTGGTCAATACTTGCAACCTGGGCACGGACGGGCGATAAACCACGCCATGTGTGCCATTCACAATACTTCCAATAACACATCCCCCGTGAACCGCACTCCGTCTCCCCGGCACTCGCTCTGGACTACTATCGGGCTGGGCTTGCTCCTGGTACTGGCCATCTATATCGCCGGTTCACCCGCTACCCTATCAGCCCCCTGGCTCCAGGGTGATGAACATATTTTTATCGTTGACAATCCTGAAGTTACCGGAGCTGGTCTCACCAACGATTCCGCCTGGCGGCGTTTGAAGCTCATCTTCCGCTTCCCACCCTATGAGGATCTCTATCAGCCCTTACCGATCCTCACCTACGCGGTGCAATGGACGCTCCGGGGCGCTAATCCCGAAGCTGTCCGCCTTGTTGATGTGCTGCTGCATGCGTTTAATGGTCTGCTGCTTTGGTGGGTGTTGCGTTCACTGCTCAGCCGAACCTCGCCGTCTTCTGATGCGAATATGCTCACCTACCTAAGCTGGGCGCTTGCCTTTCTCTGGGCACTGCACCCCGCCCTGACCAGTACGTACGCCGGCGACATGGGCCGCACGCATCTCATGTCCGCCACCCTGGCCCTGATCTCCTTGGGATTGCACCTCCACGCGCTGAAGTCCGGAAACTGGTATGTGTTCGCCATCGCTTTGCTGGCTCTCATCGGAGCCATGCTCTGCAAGGCGGTCATCGGCTGGATTCTGCTGATCCTGCTACTGGAAGTAATGCTCCTGGGTTGGAAGACCACGCTCCGCACACCACGCGTTTACCTGGTCGCTCTGATATGTGTCTTCTTCGCGATTACAACCTGGTGGACCTCGCAACGCGCCGGGCTGGTCGCGGACGCCTCGGCCGGCCTCTTCGGCGATCCGCTGACACGCAGCGCCCTGGCCGTCTGGATCTATTGCCGTGATCTGATCGCGCCCTTCCGGCTGTCCTGGTGGCATATCCCGAATCCACGAACCGGCTGGGGGTATCCACTCGTCTGGCTGGGATTCCTGCTCGCGGCTGCTACCGTCATGCATGCCGCCTGGGCTTCACGACACCCCGCTTTCCGCGGAGTAACCATTGGTTGGGCGTGGTGCTGGGCGCTCTTGTTACCGCTCATTGGCCTGGTAGGGGCCCGCGAAGCCGCCGCCGTCGATCGTTATCTCTACCAGCCCTTGATGGGCATCATGCTCGTACTGGGTGTAACTCTGGCGCGGGTACTGGCGACACAACGTGCCGGTTCCCGCTCTGGCACCAACACACGCATCATTGGTGTCGCGGCCCTCCTGGGTGCCGTCCTGCTGTTATGGGACATCCCCCACGTCCGCATGTTCCGTAGCACAATCCGCCGAGCAGATCGCATCGTTAAGCTGAATCCCGGCGATCCTCGTGCTCTGGAAGCCCTGGCGGCCTCGTACGACTTCGCGATTAACCATACGCTTGGGCCGGATGACCTATCGCGGATACCCACCGGCCAATCCCAACGTCCGTTCTTCCTGAGTCGTTTCGTTTCGACACTGTTCGAGGCCGCCTCAGTCGAGGATCTTGAAAAGTTTTTCCCCGACTCGGCGGACCGCGCTCCATTCCACCGACGATTGGCGTACAAGTTCCATACCGCGGGACAGTATGCGGCCTCGCTGGAACAGGCGCGCCTGGCCCACGAGTTGCAGCCAAATGAATTTCGAACGTGGGTGCGGTTGGCTCACGCCTATCGCGGACTAGGCCGCTGGCGGGAGGCTGCTGACGCCTTCGAGCGTTGTGAGGAACTCCTGCCGGAGGATTTGGCCGCTCAGGCAGCGCATTACACCAATTTCGGCTACTTGCTCTTATTCGACCTGGATGATGCCACGCGGGCCTTACCCAAGTTCCAAGCCGCCGTCCAGACCGGCCGGGCGCGTAAAGAAGCCCACCTCGGCCTGGCCCGCTGCGAGATCCGCGTCGGCCAGGGCGCC
>JBDRDH010000064.1:0-7558 GCA_043820985.1 Planctomycetota bacterium | reverse complement strand
TCGAGCTGGTACTTCAGAATTTCATACTCATCGGCCATACCGCTACCTCAAGCCATTCAAGGCCACACAGCGCGCCCTGCGCCATCCGCCCGACTCACAACTCCCGCCAGCGCCAACAAACCCACCAGCGGCCACGCAGGGGCCACTGGCGGCTCTTCTGGACGTTACTCTGGCACCCTTCCAATCAATCACGACTGCGAACCTCCAGGCGGCGCCGACGTTGGCCTTGCTTCCGCGTCCGCGCTCTCTCGTATTCGGCGATCGCCCGCCGGCGGCGCATGGTGTAGTCCCGAAACGTCCGCGGTGAGCAGTACCTAATCAGGTTCCAGCGTCGGAAGATCGCCGCTGCGTACTCGGCACGGCAGTCGATCTCCGCATTGACCCGCACCCGCAACCGAGGCGTGAGCCGATCAATCCACCGCTTCCGTTCAAGTGTGCGTTTTGTCATCGGCGCCCCTCACCCGACGGCTCCCTCAAGCTGAACAGCACCACTTGACCACCACGTAACCGCTGCTGAATCGTCCGCAACGCCAGCCACGGCCGCCCGGTCTCGGCTGCCTTGACGCGCACCAGCGCATGAGCTTCAGGAACGGACATGCCCCCGGCTACCCGCCGGCTGAATTCAATCCATAACGCCGCGTCGATCGCCCGCGCACCACCCGGCCGGCCGCGCCGATCCACCAGCGCGATGATCCCCTGTGATTCCAGCCGGCGCGTCCATTGCTTAAGCGCCCGCGCGCTCAGTCGCCACGGCCACCAGGCTTTGGCCGCCTCGACAAACTGCGTCCGAGCATCTTCGATTCCGCCCCAGCCAACGCGGGCCACCGCGCAGTAGCCGTACCAGGCGTTGATGATCTCCAGTTGCCGGATCAGGCGCGCGCGTTGCCGCTCGCTCAGGCTCCGGTAAATATCATCGCCCAACGCCCGCCGGATCATCCCCGCGTCCACGCGGCCGGACGCAAACTGCTTGGCGCGCTCGTGGGGCGCACCCCGCCTCCGCTTTGAACGCCGCTCGGAAGCCGTTCGATCGCGGTTCATGCCGTCGCCGCCTCCGATTCCAAGACGCGCCCGGTAGGCGCCGCCGGTAGAGGCTCGCCGTCCACCAGCAGTATGGCTTGCTCCAACAACTCTTCCGTAATAAGCACCTCTCCGCGTTGCCGTGGCAGTAGCAATTGAGCGTAACGCAGATACCGCTCGCAACGCCGCAGCCGCCCTACCGAGTGATTCGCGATCGCCTTCAGCCGGGCCACCGTCGCCGGATGCAACTTGATCTGCCCGCGCTCGAAAATCGCCCGAATCTCTTCAGCCCGAATCCACTCCCCGGCCCGGCCGCCACGCCGTGGCGCCGTCTGCTCACTGAGCAGTTCGGCGCGCATGCCGATCCGGCTGGCCATCTGGCCCCGGAGCGAATCATTGTCGTGTGTGAGCTTCTGAAGTAACCGGAAAGTTCCCGCGATCAGGATCGGGATCTCCGCTACGTCGTGCAAGCTCATAATCACCGGGAACACGTCCGGGTGTATCAGGTCGGCGTTGTCGAGCATCAGCAATCGATCGCTGAACTTCAACCGCTCAAGCACATCCGAGAGCGTCGGCCTGGCTGGCGGCCGGTGCTCCCATACAGCCTGATAAAGCCCGCGTTGGAAGCCGGCCTTACGCGCGTGGTCCGGCGTTATGTACAAGTAGATGCTCGCCGGAATCAGCTTCCGCAGCTCAAGCAGCGTCACCGTCTTGCCACACCCCGCCGGGCCGTGCGCCACGACAATATCGCGAGTTTCCACCGCGTGCCGGGCCACCTTGATCAGCCGCTCGGCTACTTTGGTGTGCACGAAAGCCGAATCGACTTCGTGGAGCTGGCGGCGATTGTCCAGCTCTACCCAGTCGTTAACCTCCCGGGCGAGTTTCTGAAGCGTACCCTTCGGAATCTGGCCGAAGTTCCCCGAGAGGAAATTCGACATGTAGGTTTTGTTCGTGCCGAGTTTATGCGCTACCAGGTCTTGCGGAATGCTCCAGCGTTTCAGGTGCCGCGTCGCCGCGCGGCGAATCTCCTGGAGCTGCTCATCCGCCAACGGGCCGTCCTTGGCCACCATCACGGATACCTCGCGGATTTCGGGGGCGTCCTGCCCACCTAGTTTGTCTAGTGCCTCGCTCATGCTAGCCCGCCGTGTCAAGTGGATTTCGCCACTCATCGTCCGCACGCGCCGCCAGTTCCGGCAGCGCATCCAGCAGATTCACGACGTCGTCGGGCTCCGCCGACGGCGGCGTCACAGTATCGAGCGGGCTCCCTCCCACCTCACATTCATCATCGAATTCCGGCATGCAAACGTCGTCCAGAGAGTTCACCACGTCGGTATCGTCCGGCTCCGCCGGCGTCGGCGCCGTGTCCACCGGATTGACCAGGTCGGCCGGTTCCCGCGCCGCCGGCATTGGGACGGCGTCAAGCGGGCCGGGGGCGTCCCTGGCCCCGGTCCCACTGGCGCGCGGCGTGGTTGGTAAGCGGTCGATTAGTTCGGCGGCGCCCGGCAGCAGTTGCAATGGCCTAGCCGCCAACAGCGTTTCCGCCCCCGCTGCCTTGCGGACGCGGGCCTCTTCCTGGACGTGTCGTTTCTGCCATTCCACGAGCGCCTGGACGCTTAGATCCCGCTCGGCAAACTTGGCGGCCGGCAACGCCTCCCGGCAACGCTTCCGGGCCGCCTTCTGGCGGCGGCGCAAGTCGCGGACATCGGTGTCGGTCGTGCCGTACAGGCGGTCATTCCGCGCTTCGCAAATGAACTTGCCCGCCAGTGTGTAGACGAAAACCCGCGAACGATCGCGGTCGTGGCGGATCTGTACATCCTGCCCCTTCAGGTCATACAGCGCGGCGGATTCCCTGATCCCGTCCTGGCCATACTTGATTCCATCCAGCACGACGGTTCCGCCCCTCCCGACTTTTGCCACCGCCCGCGCCATCAGCTTGTGCCGGATGACGTGCTCGGGCGCCGTGCGCTTCGGTATCGGATCATCCTGCGCGAACGCCTGCAACGGCGAGCGCCCCCCCAGGCTGGATTTGCCCTCTTCATTCGCAACGTTCTCGATAAAGTCACCCACAACCAGCCGGGCGTCTTCGAGTGAACCCACCTCAACCTTACCCGCGCGCAGTTCGGCGTACAGATGCTCGGGGCGTTCGTCGGGCTTGTTACCGACGTAGCTCGGGAACAAGCGTGCCAGCCGTGTACAGAATGTCTTGAACCAGGATTCAGGCGGCTTCGAGCCCGGATTGAACGGCCAGCAGAAATGCGGCGTTGTACCCGTTTCCTCACATACGCTGTTCAACCGCCTGGACAGGTCATCGGTGAGTCGCTTCCCGCCGGTGAAGCCCCGCGCGCGGTAATCCCGGCCGTTATCGATCAGCAAGCCCAACGGCGCCCCCCAGGCCAGTACACCTTCACCGTAGCTCATGATCAGCTCGTCGCTGTTCGCGCTGGTGGTCAATACCCAGGAAACCACCATCCCGGTGGCCAGGTCTTCCCAGATAGCCAGCCACGGCCGGATCGGGCGGCCGTTGTGCAACACCAAAAAATCGCCACGGTGCCAGTCGCCGGACCACATTTCGTTAGGCCGATGCTGGCTCTTCTCCCGCCGCACGCTTTCAACGTGCTCGCGTAGCCAGCGGCGTTCATTGCGATAGAACGCCCGGACCGGCTCCGGGTAGACGCGGTTAGCCCAGCGTCGCACCAGGGCGTAGCCGGGCGGCTGCTCGCCGTGCTCCAATGCCCAACCATGCGCGATCCGCCACGCCGGCTTGAGCGTGTCTTGCGCGGCTCGATACCTGATCAGCCACACATGCGCGAAGAAACTGCGGAACGCCTCCGAGCCCGGCGGCGTCGCTTCACCGTCGCGGCGGAGTCGGCGTCCGTCACGGTTGCCGTCATAGTCGGGATGCTGGGGATTTGTTTTTTTGTCATAGCGGTAGATCGTTGGCAGGCTGTATGCGAGCCCGGCCTTCCTCAGCCGTTGGCCATAGCGCTCCACGAAGATCGGGTGTCGTTGCTTGTCCGAGAGCGCGGGGAACTCGGCTTTCAAGGCTCGCCAGGACTCCAGCATCCGATCAGTCATCATAGAGCGATCGCGATCCTTATCGTCGAACCGGTCCCACTCCGGCGGCTTGATCGGCGGCGCCTTGGCCGGCGCCGGCAGCCGGGCCGCGAGCAGCTCGGCAACCGTCCGGCCATCATGCCAGACCGCTGAGGGGCTGATCTCCCAGACCTCGCGGCCGGGGCCGCGTTCACAGCGCGCCTGCCGGCCGAAACTCGCGCGGGATAATTTCGCGGCTCGGCGCTGTGCCCAACGCTGCCGCGCCGCCGGCGTGGCCCCCGGTGAATCATCATAGAGCTGTGACAGTGGCAACCACTCCGACAGTTCCGCCGGCCCGCGGCTCACGACCAGGCCGGGCGCCTCTTCCGCCGCCGGCGTGATCGTCAAATCAAGCTGTCGTACCACGCTGCCTTCCACTTCAACCTCGCACATCGACGGCGGCTAGCTCATGGTCCAAAAAAGCCCGGCGAGCGCCTTGCGAGCGCTCGCTCGGACCTGGTTGCCGCGCCGGACGGGGGTGCGACTTCCCGCCGAAACGCTGCTGACTCGATTTGCTATCCATGTCGCACTAACTCCGGCATGTAGCCGGCTCTGTCAACTTGCTTTTCGTGCCTGTGACGCCGGGGCGGTTTCCGCTGGCTCGGCTGCATTGGCCTGGTCATCGACCATGCTCTCAATCAAATCACTTGCGTCCACACCGAAGAATTTGGCTAGCTTACGTAGCACCACAACACCGGCTGGTTCACCACGAAGAATGAAGCGTAGAGTGTTCATGTGTATACCCGCCGCGGCCGCAAGCTCTGTCTTCAGCAACGCCTTCCTGATACGGAGCTCTTCTATTCGTTTCCTGTTGAGCCTTGCTTTCATAGCCGGTCCTGGATCACACTACACTAGTCATAAATGCACAGTATACAGTGCAATCTGGCCCTGTCAATCCATAATTTGGGCTACCACGAAAAAAGATTCCCAGTATCATCCTTAGGCATGTACCGCCCCAAACAACTGGGTACCCGCTTGGCGGAACTAATGTCACAAAGGGGAGTTTCCTCATCTGCTACCTCAAAGGCTGCCGGGCTATCCCGGAATTACCTTCGTAGCGTTCAGCGAGGCTTGCACCGCCCAAGCGCCAGGATACTGGCCGCAGTCTCAGAAGCCCTATCCCTCGATGAACACGAGGCGGCGGAACTCCGCCGTCTTGCCGGCATAGATCCCGACCCGGCGGCCACCCCGGAAGCCCGTAAGGTCCGACGCGAATCCTGGCGTCCGCTAGTATTCATCCTGGTCAATCATGTGCTTTTGCCCCGGCTGGAACTGAGTGATGCGCTCCGCCGCCGGCGGCTCTCTTCCGCTGACCGCGAGCTACTGACGCATGCGGCTTGCGCTTCAGACTTGGCCGCCTTCGTGAACGAAACATCAACCTCATCCCCGCCAGGTCGCGGACTGGCCCGGCTCCTGGAAGAGATCTTCTCCCAGGTCACCCCCGATACGTTGCACCACATCAACAGCCACGTGAGGAATGCCATCAGTTGCCGCTGGCCAGGCATTGGGAGATCTTTAATTCCGTATCGTTGGGATGAACGCACGGCAATCGCTGGTACGCTGCTCGCCTACAATCAGCCTTCAGCTTCCGAAGCAACACTCTATGGCTGGTTGCGATCCACATCTTACGATTATAACTTCGCGGTCTGTTTCTTTCCGGCTGCCTATTGGCACGCGTGCAAACACTGGCCGTTTGACAAAGTACGCATGCCCTACGCCCGCCACGGAGTGGAAGTGCAACGTGAGCTACATGCGGAGATTCAACAGGGCTTATCACTGGAGGATTCCGACCTTGCTTTGGTCGGTGAAGGCGCACTTGGCCGGCGGCTTACAGCGTCACTACCCGCTCGCCCTTCACCCGAGGATCTATCATCAACATACGGATTCAAAGATGAATTCGTCAAGCTGGCTTATCGACGGCGAGGCGGAACGCTGCTAAGGGAGCTTCCCCGACCACCCCAGGACTCGCTTTTTGACCACCTGGACCGCTGCGAGTTCTTAGAGCGCTTTCCTCTTATCAAAATTGACCGCGCCGGCTTCGCTGATCTGGCGCGCAGTTTGGATCTCCCTTCATGGCGAGCATGGACGAAGGCGGCTTCTGTATTTGAACAAGCTCCCGAAGATGCCCCGCCTCACGGCCCAGAACGATTTGCACACGTTGTTTCGTCTGTCCGCGTGCTCGGCACCATGGAGGATGATCGGCCATTAACCCTGGAGTCGCACACGGCGCGGATGCTGACACAGATAACCGCTGAAGCCACGGCGCGCCTGCTGGGGAAGGGCGATTGGCAACGGTTCACACAAGCGGCGGAAATCCTAGAGCTCCCGGACAACTGGCTCCATATCTCCGAGGCGATAGCCCGAAGCATACCCCCGGCTCAAGCGTGACAGAGACGCCACCGCCTCGCGTGCAAATCCGTTTTGCATCCGGCGCGCGCCCGTGGCACATCCGGCGGCCGGTCCTCAACTCGCCGTCTAACCCCCCTCGACCCCGTCTCGACGCCGTGTCAAACGCCGCTCGCAAGCACCGCGTTGCAGCCGTTCGCCACGTCTACGCGACTCCGCGTGTCCGGTTTTACGGCACGCCACTTGCTAACCGATTTATCCCTATTTCCGACTGTCCGCGTCGTGTCCGCGCGCGGACACTTTCGGAACCGCTTGCGCGGACATCGTCACATCTGCCTCATAGTCGTAACCGCATACGGGTGCCCGACTTGAACAAATCGCGGAGGAATTCGCTTATCGCCTCACTCTCATTTGCCCTGTACTCAGCTTTCCGCCCCGCCCCCGGAGCCCCGCCGCGATCTAAAGCCTTCCAACCAACAGACTTAACCGCCACGAGCCCGCGCCGCCACATCTTGGCAACCCGGCACTCACTGCCATTTGGGGGGCGCTTGTGCCAAATTGCGCAAAGCCATGACCGACAAGCACTTACCGCGAAAATCCGCGTGTCGGCTTACTTCCATTTTTTTTGTTCCTTTCCAGTGCCTATGAAGATGTTCGCCCGAGTTATAACCGAATTTCGTTGATGGCAGGATGAAAAAAGGCGGCGTACTCTCGGGATCATCAATGGTTCCGAGCCGCCCACGATGGGCAGAGGAGTACGCCGATGGACGAGAGTAACGAAGCGAGCGCAACGATTCCAGCCCCGACGCGCGATGTTCTGACCGAGATTCTACGCGACGGCGCGCAACGCCTGCTGGCGCAAGCGATTGACGCCGAAGTCACCGACTGGATCGACCGCCATGCCGAAGTTGTGGATGACCACGGCCGCCGACAGGTGGTCCGCAACGGCCACCATCCGGCCCGTACGATCGTGACCGGCGTCGGTCCGGTCGAGGTCGCGCAGCAACGCGTACATGACCGCCGCATTGTGGGAACCGACGACCACGGCCAGGCCCTTGATGCCGCTAGCCAGCCGGTCGAGCGGTTCCGCAGCTCGATCCTG
>JBDRDH010000063.1:0-65421 GCA_043820985.1 Planctomycetota bacterium | reverse complement strand
CCGTGTGCCTGCACCCGGCGGACGTCGATCAACTCGCCGGTCGTGGGGGCAGTAGCGGCTTGTGAGGTGGTCCTGAACAGCGCGCTGCCTGGCTGGCTGGAGGTCCTGGCCGGTTCCGGCGATGATTTGCTGACCGGTGGTTTGACGGCAACCGGGGAGCCGGCTTCCGGCAATGGCGTGGATAGTTCGGCGGGGGGCATGCCGAGCGGCGCGGGGGGTGACAGCCGGCAGGTGGGCAGCAACAACACGACGGCCGCGACAATCACCAGCAGTGCGCCCATCCCGCGCAGTACCAGGCTGTGCGTATATACCCGCTGCTTTGGCTCCACGTTCGGGTGCATCACGTACTATTGTAGGGTGTTGACAAGGCCGCTGGAGTGTCGGACGGCTAGATAGACAGGAATTCAGTCGCGGGGGATATCCCGGGTGATCCGGTCGCGCGTGCTGATGCGGTGTCCGGGATCGCGCGTAAGCTCGCAGATTGAGTGCCAGGTGGCGGCGGCGCGATCCATCATCCCGATGTTCTGGAGGGCCAGAGCCAGGTTGGCCCGAAATTTCAGGTTCTGCTGGTTGCCGGCGACGGCGTGCTCAAACTCTTCGACCGCCAGCTCGAAGCGGTTGCGCTGGGCGAACAGCAGACCGAGCTGGTAATGCACGTCAACATACTGGCTGTCGAGGGTCAGGGCCCGGCGGAAAATGTCAATGGCTTCATCGGTCTGGCCGGTTTCCTTCAGGCAGACTCCCAGCTTGACCAGCGCCTTGGTGTAGTTCGGATTCATTTCGACGGCGTTTTTGAAAGCCTGGATAGCTTCCTCGTGTTCACCGGCCTGACGCAGCAGTAATCCATAGCGGTAATACAGGTCGGGGTAGTTGGGCGAACTGGCCAGTGCCTGGCGATGACGCCGGATCGACTCGGCCAGAAAGTCCGCTTCATCAGCCTCATCATCGGTGTCGTGCTGATAGCCGACCGAGGCCGAATCTTGATTGAGAGACTCCGACTTGAGGTGTAAACGGGCGGTCTCGGCAAATAAAAGTGTCGTGCTGGGTTCCAGGCTGACGGCCAGATCCAGGGTAGCCAGGGCTTCGTGCTCTTGTCCGGCGGCATGCTGTGATATACCCAGTCCGACAAAGGCCAGCATCAAGCGGTCGTTGAGTTCGACGGCGCGATTGAATGTTTGCGCCGCGTCGACATAGTGGCCTTGACGCAGATGTTGGGTACCAAGCTTGACCGTGGCTTCCAACAAGTCCGGCTGCATCTCGAGCGCCAAACGATATTCGGCCATGGCCCGCGGGTCCTGGCCAGCCTTGGCATACAAATCACCCAGATGAATATGAAATGGGGCTACGTCGGGATACTTACGGACCAGGCGCTCCAGGGTCTCAATGGCTTCCTGAATGCGTCCTTCATCCAACAGTTCATCGGCGTGACCGAGCGAATCATCTGAAAGTTCCGGCTCGATCAACAAGGTGTCCTGGTAACGGTCAGCCGCCGCGGAGGTTCGATTGCACTGCAAGTACAAATTGGCCAGGACCAGGAGCACGTCCAGATTGCCGGGTTCAAACTCCGCCAGTTGCTCATAGCATGAAACCGCTTCCCGCCAATCGCCGTCATGGATCGCAATAGCAGCCAGACGCTCATGGGCGTTGCGTAATTGTGGGCACAGCTCTACCGAGCGGCGGTAGCTGGCGATGGCGGCGGTCTGGTTGCCTTGGCGTTCGTGGCAGAAACCGATGGCAAAGGCGATGGCGGGATCATCCGGATCATGGGCCTGCGCGATGGACAGATAGCGCAAGGTCTGCCGTGGCTGATCCAACTGGTCATGGACGCAGGCCAGGCCCAGGGCCGGTTGTGGCGAGGTTGAAGTTAGTTCAAGAGCACTCTCAAAGGCCTGCCGGGCTTCAGCCAGATGCATGCGGCGGAGACAGGAGACACCATAACGAATCGCCAGGTCAGCAGAGCTGGGTGAGGCGAGACGGCGCTGGTGCAGCTCATGGTGATCCTCGTCACTGCTGCCTGGCAACTGGTTTTCGAACGCCGCCAGGAGTTCCACGAGCAACCCGCGCCCGAGTGTCTCAAGCAGGTAGCTCATGAGATCCTCCGTGCGGAATGTCCCTCGTGAATGTTTCCAGGCCCCGGCGCGCCGCGGACAAGTTGGCGTTCAGATCCAGGGCGCGCCGGTAGGCCTGTCGGGCCAGGGTGACCTGGTCACATTGCCGCCACAGGTCACCAAGCAGCAGGTGCACGTCGGCATAGTCCGCCCCGTTGTAAAGTGCGTGGTGCAGGTAGTTGATGGCGGCGTTCTGCTCGTTGCGTGCCGCGCATATCCGGGCCATCAGAATCAAGGCATCGTTATAATGTGGATTGAGTTGTAAGGCTGTCTGGAGTAATTCTCCGGCAGTCGCGATCTGATTGGCTTGCAGGGCCGCCCGAGCGGTGTAGTAATGGATATCCGCGTAAGTGGGGCGCTGGTTGGTGGCCTGGCACGCGGCTGCCAGGATGGTGTCCACGCTAGCATTATGAGCATCGGCCGGGGGCTCATGGGCTTCAAGATAGGCCAGGATCAACTCGGGCTCACGCGTGAATAATTCCGTCAGCCGGCACACAACCGCGGGATCCGCTGCAACCCGACCACCGGATGCGGCACCGGTTGTACTATCCATGTTCGGTGAGCCGTACAGCCGGTCTGACGTTCCGTGGGCTAACATAACCACCTGCTGGCAGTGACTGCTGCTTAGCTGCTTGCGATGCGTCAGGTTGTACCGCTGCCTTTGGTTTCCTCAGTCTGAGTCTGATTGGGATTCAGGGGGGGGTTCGTCTGCTTCGCTGGAACCAGAAAAATCTGCTGGCAGTGAGCGCATCTGACTATCTTGCCCCGGTCTGAATCACGAACGACGACAGTTCGCCGACACTGCAGATTGGGACATATCAAAGTTACTGGCATAGTTGATACCACGTCTGACACTTAGATTGTTTCCAGGACACTTTCATATCGGCATAATGTGGCTCACCCACCATCAAGGCGGTCATGACCTGTATGTCTGATCAACAATACCGGGATGTGGACGTGTCAGAATCCGATAGTGTGGCGATCTTCGTGGTGTTGATCAGTGCTTGGATATTAAGGTTGAGGCGAGGTGACTTGCGAGCGGGGGGTTATGGGGCGTCGCGTCCGCGGTACAACGATGGTCTCGCGTCCGGATAGGTAAGCACCGGTGATGGAATCAGGGTGCGCGGCGATGTCGGTCAGTTGTCCGGTGGCAACTATCGCGCCCCCGCGCACACCGGGACCGGGACCGAAGTCCACGATCTCATCCGCGGCTTCCATCGTGTCGCGATCGTGCTCGACGACAATGACGGTATTACCCAAATCGCGCAAATGCTTCAGTGAATCAAGCAGGCGCCGGTTATCACGCGCGTGTAGTCCGATACTGGGCTCATCCAGTACATACAGGACTCCCACCAGGCCACAACCGATCTGACTGGCCAGACGAATACGTTGTGATTCGCCACCCGAAATGCTGGGTGCCGAGCGGTCCAGTGTCAGGTAATCCAGACCAACATCCACCAGGAACCGCAGTCGACCACATATTTCCTTGAGTGGCTCCGCGGCGATAATCTTTTTCACGCCATCAATTGTCAGATGCTCAAAGAACTCCAGAGCCCGGCTGATGGGTAACTGACAGACTTCATGGATGTTCGCGGAAGTCTGGCGACCACGTCGCGGGCGGCCGGTGAGTGTGACCGCCAAGGCTTGCGCGCCCAGCCGGGCGCCCTGGCATTGGGGACAGATGGATTGGCGCATGAACTGTTCGTAAAAGCGGCGCACCAGGCCGGAACTGGTTTTTCGATGTCGGGCGCGCAACTCGGCGATTATGCCGTCAAAAGTGCCGCCATGCTTCCAGGTGCCCTGGCGGCCTTTCCATTCGAAAGTGATGTGCTCGTCCCCGCAGCCATAGAGTAAGGCTTGGCGGGCTTCCGGGGGCAGCTCGCGCCAGGGTGCTCTCAAGTCGATGTCAAGATGCCGGGCGACGCCGGAGTAGATATGCTGCCGCCACTTGCCGGGTTTGTGGCGAAAAGCGGCGATGCAGGGTGCCAGGAAACCAAGCCTGGTATTCGGGACCAGCAGGTCGGGATCGAAGTCGTAGCGCGTACCCAGGCCGTCACAATAGTTACACATGCCCTGGGGACTGTTGAAGCTGAACATTTGCGGTGTCGGGGGCGCGAAACCCAGCTCACAATGGGAACAGGCATATGCCGCCGAGAGCAGAATGTCACGACCTGTTGACCGGCGGCGTGAGCGTGTGCGTGTTGGCTCAGGCTTGACGATGGTCGCTAGGGCGGTGCCGTGGCCGGCCGTTAGTGCCATTTCCAGCGATTCCGCCAGCCGTAATCGGATATCAGGTCGCATTACCAGGCGATCAACGATGACCTCGATGTCATGACGCCGATAGCGATCGAGAGCTGGAGCGTCAGACAAATCCACGATTTCTCCATCCACGCGCGCTCGTATGAAGCCCTGTTGGAGCAGCTCGTCAAACAGGTCGCGGTGCTCACCTTTCTGGGCCCGGACCTTGGGAGCCAGGAGCATGAATTGGGTGCCCTCATCCAATGCCAACAGGCGGGCCAGAAGTTGCTCGCGGGTCTGCGCGGTGATGGGACGACCGCAGTTTGTGCAGTGAGCCGTGCCAGCCCGCGCGAACAACACGCGGATGTAGTCATGAATCCGCGTAATGGTTCCCACCGTGCTGCGCGGATTCCAGCCACTGGTTTTCTGCTGGATCGATATCGCGGGGGCCAATCCCCGGATTTGATCCACTTCGGGTTTGGGTAACTGGCCCATGAACTGACGGGCATAGGAACTGAGTGACTCGATATAACGTCGCTGACCCTCGGCGTACAAAGTGTCGAAAGCCAGGCTACTCTTGCCGCTACCGGAGACGCCGGTGAAGCAGATCAGTTTATTCTTGGGTAGTTGCAAATCGACGCCGCGCAGGTTGTGTTCGCGCGCCCCGGCGATCTGTATGGTTTGTGAATCCGAGGTGGTCATGTCAGCCAAATCGCACCGCTCCCATAAACAGACATGACCACCCACGGCCACAAAGCGCCGGGAGTGGTCATGCTGGCGTGGCGGTGTTGTTAACTCGAGATCTCAAAGATCGATTGCGTCTTGATCAGCGTTCGTTCCTGCGGAAACGCGTGAAAAGCGTGTAGATGAAATTCGGCGTCGCGCGCCTCGTAATCGATGAAGCTGAATGGTATCAACTCACCTTCCGCCCACTGCTCATATGGGCAGAACCAGCCGCGCTGGCTGGCATGCCGCAGTAGATCGTTGTGGACGGATTTGTATAGTGGCTCGGCCATGATCTCGACCTGGCTGCTGACCATATGACACCACCCATCGGGGGGGCGCCGCTCCTGGTCACGTTCACCCTTGAGACGAAAGCGCGAGAGCATGCCCCGCGCTGGCAATACTTCACTGTCACGGGCCAGCAACTCAGTCAACGAACGGTGTCCCGAAGTGACACTGACGGCGTGGCTCAATCCCAGGATCCACACATCGGCCTGATAGCACCCTTGCGTGATCCGATAATCAGCGTAATGCCGAAACAACTCGGGGTGTATCGGGCGATCATACAGGAAAAAATGTAGATCGGTAGCCTGTACGGCCGGACTTCCAAGATCTGTCCGGTTGATGGTTTTTTCAGTCGACATCCTGCACCTTGTTTGCACACATCAGAAACCTGATATTAGCAACGCACACGTGGAAACCCAAACAGAAAACACAGTTTCAACAACAGTCCCTAAGACTGATACGTCTCAATTGCAACCTTGTTCGCCGGCTGGTTCCGCCGTGTCGAGCGCTCGTGGTAGAGCGAACTCATATATGCCGGCGGTGTGCCCATCCTGCCATTTGATCCACAGGGCGTAGTTGCCCACTATTTCAGCGTCCATCGCTGTAACCATCTGGGCCTGTAAGCTGGCCGGAGGCAGCACTCGCAGGTCGTTCTGCTCTTGCCGCTGATCGCGACAGGCCGCACACGGGCAATTACGCCTCAGCATAGCCAGTGCCAAGACACTCCGACGACCATCTGCCCACGTGATATGCAGTTCACGTGAGCGCTTTAGATCAATAGCCACGGGTTGTGTCGCCATACCGTCAACACTTTGGGCATCTGCCCCACTCGTCATCAGGCGACTGGATCTCCCTGGTCGCCTGGGGGACCAGTATTACAAGCCGTGCCGGGCTGCTTTCCCTCCCTGACTGACCTCCCAATCGGTGTTCTCTCGTCCTTGTCGGCGATTTATTCCCAGCCCCTCCATCCGTCGCCGGTTAACCAATTTTACATATATCCCGATTCGAGCCTCCCACCGGAAGCTCGTGGTAATTATCGTCTTGTGCTGCTCGCCGTGGCGGGTGTACCCGTTTGACGCCGGCTACGGCCACGGGTTCCCTTGGAAGCAGCCTCCTTGGCGGTGAAGAAGGATCCAATCGAACGTAACCGCTCATAGCGCCGCCGCAGCAGGGTAGCGGTTTTCAAGCGACGTAAATCTCGTACTGTCTGGCCGATCCAGGTTTCCAGACTCTGCGCGGCCGCTTGCGGATCACGATGCGCGGCTCCCAACGGCTCATCCAGTATCGTATCGATCAATTCCAGACGCTTTAGCTGACGCGGTATTAACCGCAGCGCTTCCGCCGCCAGTGGAGCTTCCGCTCCCGATTTCCATAGAATCGCCGCACAGCCTTCAGGGCTGATCACGGAGTAGTAAGAGTACTCCATGGCCGCTACCTGATCGGCCACCGCGATACCAAGTGCGCCGCCGCTACCACCTTCTCCAATGACAACCGCGACGATCGGGGTAGGTAAACGAGACATCTCCATCAGATTTACCGCAATCGCTCTGGCGATACCACGCTCTTCGGCCTCGATGCCCGGATATGCTCCCGGAGTATCAACGAGGCACACGACCGGCACCTTAAACTTAGCGGCTAACTGCATCATCCGCAGTGCTTTACGGTAGCCTTCCGGATGGGCACAGCCGAAGTTGGCCTCGATCTTCTCGCGCGTATCCCGGCCCTTCTGGTGTCCGATCAGCATAACCCGCTGGCGAGCGATCCGAGCGAACCCGCAGACGATAGCCTTGTCATCACCGTAGGCCTTATCGCCGTGCAACTCGCAGAAATCTTCGGTGATCATGCGGATATAGTCGCGCATGAGTGGTCGGCGGGGATGGCGCGCCACCAGGACGTGTTCCCAGGGAGTCAGATTGGCATATGCCTCCCGCAGCGCAACTTGCAACTGTGCGCGAATTCCCTCGATTACTTCGGAGAAATCCCGCCCTGATTCAGCCTGGGTGGCCTCAAGCCGTTGAATTTCCTGCTCCATCTTCGCCAGGGGTCGCTCGAACTCCAACATACTGGGAATGCTACCCGCTGGCCGATTGGCGGAGTTAGGTTGCGTGCTCATAGATACCCGAGTATAGGGACCGCGCCTCGGCAGCATGCCGATCTGCCAAGATACCACCATAAGGGCCAGATGCTAACGAAACTGGAGCGCAAAATGCAATAGAAAACTTCACAAACTGACGTTGGAAACTGTCACCGAGACGGCTGGGATTGAGCTCTTGTTGTGTAATGGTTTGTTAATAAAGGTGTTGTGGTGAATCTGTCCGAGCTGGAAAACATATGTATCGTTGGACCGGGACTGATGGGGGGGTCCCTGGGACTAGCGCTACAGGCTACCGGCTACAAAGGTGGCATCATTGCACTGGAACGTGATCCCAGCGATCTCGAGGCGGCCATCAACAGTGGGGCGGTCTTTTCAGGTGCCACCAGCATAGAAGAATTACCCGACCGCATTGATCTCTTCTGCCTGGCCGTTCCGTTGTCGGCGATGTGTGGCGTGCTGCGGCAGTTGGCTCCACGACTGGATGATCCCTCTGTCATCGTGACGGATGTCGGCAGTGTCAAGGTCCCGGTCATTGACGCGGCGTCCAGCGTCATGAAGTATCCCGGAAATTTCGTCGGCGGCCATCCGATGACTGGTTTCCGACATCAGGGAGTCACATATGCCCGCGCCGACTTGTATCAGGGTGCTACGGTTATATTGACCCCGATATCCGCTACAAATCCGCAAGCCTTGCATGATGTGCGCTCCATGTGGGAGGCCATTGGCGCTCGCGTAACGACCATGTTGCCTGCACGCCACGACGAAGTAGTCGGGCGTGTTAGCCATCTGCCGCACGCGGTTGTCGCCACGCTGCTCTTGCTAGCCGCGCGCGACGAAGGGTTGGACGTCGCCGCCACCGGCCTGCTGGACGTTACCCGCATTGCCTCGCGTGATACCGACTTGTGGCTTGATACACTGGTGACCAACCGCGACCAGGTGCGCCGGGCGATAGATCAGTTCATCGCGGATCTGCAGCGGCTGGATACCTGGCTTGAAAGACACGAGGACGGTAACATCCAGCGGTTGTTGGTCCGGGCGGCCCAGATTCGTCAGGAATGGGTTACGCGAAAATTTGACCATCCCAAATGGATCGACTGATCAACGAGGGACGATGGTGGGGCCGGCGCCGTGGCTGTTTTCTGTGTTGAAATATCTGCCTTGGATTCCGGGAAACAACCCGCATGTGACCACGGGTTGGTTACCCAACTGCATGAAGCGGGTCTTGCAGGTGTTAAACAGGCGTCCACGGTGCGTTTGTTTTACCTGGAAGGTGACCTGAGTCGCGCGGATGCCGACCGGATCGCCGTCGAGGTGCTGAGGGACCCCGTCGCCGAATGCGCAGAGGTACGGGGTAGTGATGATCCACACCACCCGCGCGCGGATGCCATCGAGCTTGAAATACAGCCACGGCCGGGGGTGATGGATCCGGTCGCTGATAGTACCCTGGCCGAGTTGCGCGCGGAAGACTTCGCGGTGACGGCGGTGCGAACAGCCCGGCGATATGTCGTTTGGGGCGACGTATCCGAGTCGGCAGTCATGAGTTTTGTACGCCAGGATCTGGCCAATGACTGTATCGAGAGCATTGTCCTGGGCACGGCGGGTGTGCGGCCGGGACCGCGGCCACCAGTTTTCGAATTTAAGTTACGCCGGGTCTCGATCCGCGGCCTGGATGATGTCGGATTGGAAACCTTATCACGCACCGGACATCTGTTCCTGTCGCTGGCTGAGCTGCATGCGATACAGGAGCACTTCTGTAAGCTTGACCGTGATCCGACAGATCTTGAACTGGAAACACTGGCACAGACCTGGTCCGAGCATTGTGTTCATAAGACGCTCCAGAGCGCGATTATTTACCGTGGAGCAGCCCTGCCGACCGCCGATGGCGATGAGACTCCGGCGACAGAGACCATCGAACTGCGCTATGAAAATCTGCTTAAGGATACCATCGGCCGCGTGACGGATGAGTTAATCGCCGAGGGCCGTGGACCACAGTGCCTGTCCGTCTTCAAGGACAACGCCGGCATAATCGGTTTTGACGAAAACCACGGCGTGGCCTTCAAGGTTGAAACACACAACCATCCGTCGGCGATTGAACCATACGGCGGCGCGGCCACCGGAACGGGTGGTTGCATCCGTGACGTGATCGGCTGTGGACTGGGAGCCAAGCCGATTGCCAATACCGATATCTTCTGCGTCGCGCCCGCGGACTGGCCGGCGGAGCGTTTGCCCAAGGGCGTGCTGCACCCGCGCCGGGTGTTGCGCGGCATCGTCAAGGGTGTGGCTGACTACGGCAATCGCATGGGTATCCCGACGGTCAATGGCGCGGTCTATTTCGATCCGCGTTACCTTGGTAATCCGCTGGTCTACTGTGGTTGTGTCGGGCTGATTCCGCGTGACAAAATCGAGAAAGCCGCGCGCCCCGGCGACCTGGTGGTGTTGATTGGTGGACGCACCGGCCGCGATGGTATCCATGGCGCGACCTTCTCATCAGCCGAGCTGACCGACACCCACGCGGACGAATTCTCGCACGCGGTTCAGATTGGTAACGCCATTACGGAGAAATGCTTTCTGGATGCCGTGCTGCGGGCTCGTGATACCGCGGAAGGCTGTCTGTACACCGCGATCACTGATTGTGGCGCGGGTGGTCTGAGCAGTGCGGTGGGCGAGATGGGCGAACGGGTGGGAGCCACGATTGACCTGGAAAAAGTGCCGCTCAAGTACGCCGGCTTGCGCTATGACGAGATCTGGATCAGTGAGGCCCAGGAACGCATGGTGCTGGCGGTGGCACCCGCGTGCGTCGCGCGTCTGCTGGAAATCATGCGCGCGGAGGAGGTCGAGGCCACTATTATCGGCGAATTCGGCACCGCCGATCGACAAACCGGCGCGCCGGCTTGTCTGGTAGTGCGTTACGAGGGGCATGTTGTCGGCGCGCTTGACATGGACTTTTTGCATAATGGGATTCCCCGGACGCGACGCACGGCCACTTGGGTGCCGGTTGAGCGGGCGGCGCCCGTCGGCAGCGCGCGAGCATCTGGCGACGATTCATTGGCCGAATTGAAGCAGCAATTGTCCCGTCCCAACGTGGCCGCCAAGGAATGGATTATTCGCCAGTACGACCATGAGGTACAAGGTGGCAGTGTCATCAAGCCACTGTTCGGACCCGGACAGGGTCCTTCGGATGCGGCCGTGTTGCGACCGGTGGCGGGCAGCCCGCGTGGTCTGGCCATTGGCTGTGGATTGGCTCCGCATCTGACGGATTATGATCCTTATTGGATGGCGGCCGCGGCAATTGATGAAGCGGTGCGGAACGTGGTCGCGGTTGGTGGCGATCCGGGACAGACCGCGATCCTGGATAATTTCTGCTGGGGGCGGAGTGATGATGAGCGTCAGCTTGGGGCCTTGGTGCGTGCTTGCCAGGCATGCTATGACGTTGCCAAGGCTTATGGCGTGCCATTCATTTCCGGCAAGGATTCGCTCAACAACGAATTCGCCCTGGATGAAAGCGATGTCCAGCCATTGCTGGAGACTCTGGCGGCCATGGCGGGGGGCGAAAGCGCGGATGCCCAACATCTACGATACGTGCTAGCCGAGCTGGAGCGGGATATCCGCCAAACCCGCCGGCTGGCGATTCCAGGCACTTTGCTGATCAGTGCTGTCAGCATTGTTCCAGATGTGCGCGCTTGTGTCAGTTCGGATCTGAAGGCGCCCGGCAATCAACTATTCCTGCTGGGAGGCTTACCCGAGTCGGGATTTGCGTTTGAGCAGGCCGTCAGAGTGCATGAGGCGGCAGCTAGCGCCATAAGGAGTGGATTGGTCGCGGCCTGTCACGATTGTAGTGATGGTGGTTGGTTGACAACGGTGGCGGAGATGGCCATTGGCGGACGGCGGGGTGTGGTACTGACACCGGAAAGCCGTGAGTGGCCCCCGTTCCGCGGATGCAGTGCCGCATATATTATTGAAACCGCCGACGCTGACAAGCTGACGCAACTAACTGAGCAGTATGGCGTCCGTCAGATGTTTCTTGGTGAGGTCGGTCCGGATGAGCTACTGACTTACAGCGGGCAGTCCGTGGCGCTCGATATGCTACGAGCCGCCTGGTTGGGATGAGTTTTAATCGTCTGGCGGGTGCTCTTCAGGAATCGGAGGTTGTATGGGCCGCGCGATCGGAAAGGCAGTCTGGCGGCGAGCCTGACGCTGGCGCTCGTCCAGCACGCGCCATTCGGCATCGATCCAGTAGAGCAACGCGGCGCCCAGCCCCAAGGTCAGCAGCGCTCCGCCGATTACCCACAGATACTCGCCTAGATTCTCACCCACGCCATTACCTCTGATTGGGCCGGGGTGCGGATAGTGGCTGGCTCTTTACCAGCCGTGCAGGGATTATAGAATGTTTATTGACGCTGGGTAGTGGACGCCCAAGCCATCTAAGGAGTCGGTTGTGACCGGAGGTACTGCAAGCCAATCCCCGCGGAGCGCGGTCGATCGTGCCGCGCGGCGACGGATGACGGAACGCCGGCGGCGCGTCTGGCTGAACCTGCTGCTGTTCGGGGTTGTATTAGTAGTGGCGGTGCTGCTCTCCATGGCCCAGCGGGATCACCAGTCGGTGCGTAGCTGTGACCAGCGTTTAACCGTGACTTGCCAGGAGTTACAGAAAATGCTGGCGCAAGGGAAGGTCGCCCCCAAGAATCTACCATTACCCCTGCCAGGCAGCGAATATGGTGATGCAATGCTGTCAGAAGAAGAAGCCGCCGCCGACGATGAAGCTTTCTTCGTGATGCGAGCGCACTACTTCTATAACGCCCACTATGCCCGACAAAGCGCCAGCGGCCAGCGTGTCGGCGTTTGCTGCTGTGCCAATGCCCACGCCTTGTATCTGCGGGAAGACGGGCGACACGTGGTCCTCTTTGACGGGGAGAACTACGAGCTGGTTTGGATGACCGAGGAAGAATATCAGCGGCAGGCCGCCGAGCTGGGCTTGTGCGTGTCGCCTGGCAAATAGCCACGCCACCACGGCCGGATCTTCATTCCTCGCGATAGTCAACAGCCGCGGGCATCATACAATATACGATGAGTATGCTAGTCTTCGATGGGATAACTGGATTCACGCCGCCACCCGCCGGTATCACATTGACTATTGGCAACTTCGACGGCCTGCATCTGGGGCACCGGCGCATCATCGCGGCCGCGCGCGCCGCGGCGGCTGATCTCGGCACGCCCGTCGTGGTTATGACCTTCGAACCCCATCCATTGGCGGTACTGGCGCCGCGCCACGCTCCTGCCCAATTGACTCCGCTGGTGGAAAAGCTGCACCTGCTCGAAACAGCCGGAGTGGATATGTGCATCGTGGTACGCAGCACGCCGCCGCTACTGGAGAAGTCGGCCGATGATTTCCTGAACGATTTAAGCACACACTGTCGACCGCGGGCCATTATCGAGGGACCGGACTTCAATTTTGGCCGTGAGCGCTCGGGAACCATCGAGACCTTACTGGCTTTCGGAGACCGGCAAGGCTGTGTCGTTCAGGTGGTCGCGGCGGCGTGCTGTGAGGAGTTGTCCGAGAGACCCGTGATACGCAGTTCGGCCATTCGCACGGCTGTCCAGGCCGGGCAGGTTGAGATTGCCCGAGCCATGTTAGGGCGGCCATACCGCATCGTGGGTCGCGTAGGCAGTGGTGCTAGGCGTGGCGCGGGTCTGGGTTATCCCACCGTCAACCTGGAGGCGATTGAGCACTTGTTGCCTGGCCAGTCCGTCTACGCTGGTTTAGCGCAGCTCGAAGATAACAGTTATCATCTGGCCGCCGTGAATGTCGGCCCACAGCCAACGTTTGGGCCAGGCACTTCATGTGTGGAGGCGTACCTCTTGGATTGGACTGGACAGGTGCGTGGACAGCGGATTGGGCTGTACTTCTTCGAGCGCTTGCGAACTCAACAACGTTTCGCTGATGCCAGTGGTTTAGTTGCTCAAATCCAGCGGGATGTTGCCGCCGTTCGAAAGCATGCCGCGGATCTCAATGAGTTGGCAAGTAAGACAGCGCTGCCGTTGTAGGCGGTATCCACGGCGGATATATCGGCGCAATAAAGAAAGGAGCCGGACACGTGGTCCGGCTCCTTGTGAGATCCCAAGTCTGCGGTCTGCTAGTTCCTAGCGACGACGCAGGAACAGACCGGCGAGACCGAGCAGCAGCATGCTGGCCGGCTCCGGTATGCAGTTGCAGATGAAGTCCGGGATTTCGGAGGTCTGGCCAACGGCGTTGTCCAACACCGGGGCATCGCCAAAGCCGAAGTAGATGTCATTCAGGCCCGGACCAGAACCGGACAGCGAGATGCCGCCGGCGCCCGGGGACAAGAAGCCAACCGTCGGGCACTCAACGAGGTAATCGGCGATCAGGTAGTGGCCACCGCCAACACCCGGGATGTACTTGTCCCAGCCAAAGTAAGCGTCAGCAGTTGCTTCCGCCTGGTTGCCGAGACCCAGCTTCGTGACTGAATAACCGAAGATGTAGTTGTCGCCGACCGGATCAAGGTCGCTGCCCGGAGGGGGTTCCCAACGGATGCCACCCACGACCGGTAGCGGATCGTTGTACATCTGGCCGCCGAGAGCAGCGCCACCGACGAGATTCAACGCGAGACCGTTCCACAGGTCGCCTTGAACCACAAAGGCCCACAGGTACAGATGGCAGGGATCGCAAGGCGGCGCCATGGGCTCGCACTCGATGTACGGATTCGTCTGGGTATCCCACTCCGGTGGGATCACATCGCCCGGACCCGTTTCCGAGAAGTACAAGTGCATGTAGCTCTGGGCATTCGCCACGCCGGCGAGGAGGCCCAGGCAAAGAATAACCGCAAGAATGTTTCTCATGTTTCCTCACTCCTTCCAAATTGACAATGTTTTAAGAGAGGTGCTTCCGCCTCCTTGGACCAGGGTGGGTGCCGCTCACCCTTACTCTCACATACACAGATATACCACGCTTGCTATGGCAATGCAAGCATTTTTGGGAAGAATTCCTCCTGTTGTGGGTCGTGAATAGACAAATATATTCCGATAACTACAATTCCAATTATGGCTTTCATGCGTTTGCCTGATTTCTAAGAACCTGGTTCTCAGCTTGGCAGAGCGCAAACTATAGTCAGGCAACGAGATAGACTGTAATACTACCACGCTAAAAGCAGTCTCGGCAGACGTTGTGACCCCGGCGATTAAAAGAGATTTTGGGCGGTGGCGCCTAATTCGAGCCCGAAGTGCAAGCGAGGATTTAGGGCACTTCAACACATCGGCAGGGTAACCCGTCGCTTGCGCCCCAGGCTCGGATTGCGGAGCGAGGTTTGTAGCGTTGGAGTACTAACCGTGTTCTCATAAACGTGCATGGGCCGCTCAAACTCAAGAAATATCAGACTTTTTTCGTTACGCGCGCATAAAAAGGAGCCGGAAGAAATCCGGCTCCTCATTAAGTTCCAGCTCGTACCTGTCAGGCTTAGCGACGACGCAAAACCAGACCGGCCAGACCCAGCAGCAGCAGGCTGGCGGGCTCAGGGATGAATGTCAGATCAGCAATGTCACTCATCTGGCCGACGGCGTTGTCCGGAACCGGAGCATCGCCGAAGCCGAAGTAAACGTCGTTGGCGCCGGGGTTCGAACCGGACAGCGAGATGCCGCCGAGACCCGGAGCCAGGAAGACCGGCGCACTGCCATCGTAGGTGTACTCAGCGACGAGGTAGTGACCGCCGCCGGTGCCGGGGATGTACTTATCCCAGCCAAAGTTGGCATCAGCCACAGCTTCCATGGAGCTGCCCAGTCCCATACGCGTGACTGAGAAGCCGAAGATGTAGTTGTCGCCCACGGGATCCAAATCACTGGCCGGGGCGGGTTCCCAACGAATGCCGCCGAGGATCGGCAGCGCATCGTTGTACATCTCACCCGCGGTCGCGAGCGCGCCATGGCTCTCGAGAGCCAGGCCGTTCCAGATGTTGCCGGTGTTGACAAACGCCCAGAGATAGGCCGTGCCGCCACCCATCGGCAGCTCCGGATTGATCTGAGCCGCGTACTCTGGCGGAACGACATCGCCAGCGCCGGTGGTCGAGAAGTAAAGTTGGAGTTGTCCGGCCGAAGCGACCGAAGCGACCAAACCAAGACACATCATTGCAGCAATAAACTTCCTCATGTTTCCCTTCTCCCTATGAAAAAAGGTTGTTAGTTGACGGATTTTCTTCCGCCTCCTTGGACCGGTGTGGGTGCCGCTCACCCTGAATTCATGCGTCGCTATTTCTATGCCCCGCCAAATCGCAGAATCAAATCCAGAACGCACAAATTTTCACAGAGTGGCGAATTTCTTATTCGGACGGCGGTTATTGAGGGCTGATATTGCGGTTATCGGTATGTGCGCCAGGTGAGGGGGACTATTCCAGGTCGAAGAAGCCGTTATCGTCCGTTTCGCCGAACCAGCCGATATTCTCCTGGACGGGATCACCCTCGTAGAAACCACTTGACCAGGTAAATGTACGTGATCGGCGACCGACGTGGCCGTCGCACCAGGCGATGCTGGCCTGTCCCTGGTGGCGGAAGTGGATGGAGGGATCCAGGCGGGCATCATAATGTAGATATTCCGGGTGGAAGCGCGGCTCGCTGAAGCTGTACTCGATTACACCGTTGGCGGTCGCCGCGAAGGCGGCGTCCGAGAACATCACAGTGCGTCCGGGCTGCCGGACGCGCTCGCTGAACACACCCTGGAGGTCAGTTACGACCGAGAAATCGCCATTGGACTTTTGTATCAGGACGCGGCCGACGTAGGCCTGGTTATACCCATAGCCACCATTACCGAGTTCAAAAGCCGCCATGTTTGTCACCATTTCCCTGAACGCGGGACAGGCTCGGATACGCTGATCGACGCCGAGGTAGGGTACCAGTGGTCCGTTTTGAGGATCGAACGGGTATCCGTCTTGTGTACGCGTACCGTGCCAGCGGTGCAGGTTACTGGTACGCATACCGGCGGCCCCTGGGCAGAAGCGTCCCTGGTGGTCGCAGGAGTAGGCGATGTTGGCGATGGCGATTTGGCGAATGTTCGAACCGCAAATAGCCAGGCGGCCCTGCTCACGAGCCTGCCGCAGGCTGGGCAGGAGAATTGACAGCAAGACTGCGATGATCGCGATCGTCACCAACAGTTCGACCAACGTGAAGCCGCTGAACCGGCCGTTGGATTGCTGTCTTGCATGCTGCCTGACCACGTGCGGTTACCTTTCTACGAGCCGGTGAAGCTGGCCTGGAAATACGCCAGATCATTCAGGTCGAGGTCGCCATCCAGATCGAAGTCCATGACACGGCAGCGGCCGGATGGCAGCGGCTCACCCGGCCACGTCAGGCAATTCATGAACGCATCCAGATCGTCCAGATCGATGTCGCCGTCGTTTTCCATATCGCCCAGTGAACCTTCCGCAACGTCAACCACCGCGTCGATCTCGGTCGAGAGTTCGTTCAAGGGCGGTGGCGGCATGAGGATGACCAGATTGACGGCGGTCGTTATGCGGATGAAATCGAATCCAGCCAGATTGGCTGGCTCGGCAGTGATTGGATCGATTGCCCAGGCAATATCGAAGGCGTCACCGCCACCACATGTCAGCGTCAGACCAACCGCCAGCGGATCATCCGGGCGTGGATAAAACTCCTCGGGAAGCATGTCCGGATCATCGACAATGTTGTCACCATCGAGATCACCCAGCTTCAATGTAGGGGTATAGTCGGCGTAGCCGAAAATGCCTTCCTCGGTCGCATCCGGACCGTTGGGATTCTCCACGATGACGGTTTCGAAAACCTCGGGCGGTAAGCGAAAAGCACTGGTAGACCAGGTGCCGCTGTTGCCTGGAGGAATCCAGTATTCATCCTCCGGCGGCCAGGTGGGATCCGCGATATTGTCGTCCCAGACCTGGATTTCCAGTTGATCGGCAGGCATGCCAATTTGCCCGATGTGTGAGCCGGGGATCAGATACCATGGATCGTCGGCCAAGCTATTGCTGTTGACGTCTTGGCTGATTTCGATGTGGCCGCACTCGGCCCAGCGGCGGTTCGGATTGGCGCCGACCCAGATGGCGTTGCCATACACGATGGCGTCCAGGCCGAATGGATTCGCCGGATCGTCAAGAACCGTGTGGTCGAAGCCTAATGTGATCGATCCGCCAAAGCCGCCCAGCGATACCAGTGAGGACATACCTGAGTCGGTGAATCCTCCGCCATATGGCCGCCCCAGCGCGATGGCGGGATCGTTGTATAGGTTGTCGTTAACGAACTGCCCCGGCGCCGGGGTGAAATCGATTACCGTTGTCGCGAATGGCGACTGTGCCGGCAAGGCCGTGGTGCCCAACAACACAGTGAGGATTGTCATCGCAATTTGCATAGCATTGTACGTCTTCATCTGCAGCTTCCTCCCATCCGGAGGTCGGGTGGCCCATGGCTTTAGCCGTGGGGGACGCGAATCGATCTCCCATTCGTGTTCCCCACCTCTGAGGTGGGCCACCCATCCGTATCTTCATCTGCTTCGTCCTCTGCAACCTCCCACTCCTGAGAGAGCACCTACATTCGACGTCGCAGGAACAGGGCGCAGCAGATCAGCAGCGCCGCGGTCGCCGGCTCCGGCACGAAGACCAGATTGTCCATGGCGAAGTACGCGGGCGTGTTCATGCCCCATACAGGGTGGACGTCGGATGAATCCAGCCCGAAGGAGAGCTTGCGGGCGGTACTCAGGCTGGAGAGGTCCACCAGCGTCCACTCGTCAACAATGTAGTCAAGCTGGTTGTCATCAAAGCGGTAGTCGGCCAGGTAGAAATTAACGCAACCGATCTCCACCTCGTTTTCATCCAGGCCGGTGATGGTCAATTTGAACCAGTCGGGATCGTTCCCGCTGTCGCCGCCGAACTTCTTCGACACGAAGTCGCCGTCGAGCATTGACAGGGCGGCATACGTCGTGTTGGTGACCAGCAGGTGTTCGAGTTCCGCGCCGGCGGGCAGCTCGATGTGCGCGTCGCCGGGGTTGAACGTGTAGGACAGGCTGTAGAACTCCGACCCGTCCGCCCCGCCGCCGGGATAGGCGCTATACTGGTTATCGTAGCCGGGCGTGGTATTGTCGGTGATGTTTGAGACCGACCAGCCGCTCCAGGCGTAGAAGCCGCCACCCCAGTCGGTGTACAGGTTGTTGAAGAACGCTCCCTGACTGGTGAATCCACCGGAGCCGTCGGAGCCGTTCCAGTAGGATTCGGGTCCGAGCGAGTACGGCGGCTGGCCGAACTCCTCAAAATCCACCGTGGCGGCATTTACAGCTACATTTCCCAGCAGCAGCGCTACGATGATCCGGCTGCGATTAACTCTCCTTTTTCCATAACAGATGGCCACGATTGTCCTCCTCCAGGCAACAGCAAAGGCCGGGCAACCTAAACCGCGTTTCGATTGTCAGCGGCGTTCGACGCTGATGGGGAGTGGTTTGGTTGAGATCGGTACTATCCGCGCAGTACAGCCCGCAATGCCCGATGGAAAGGGCTATCGGACGGAATACAGAACCGAGCGTGGGCGTGAACACCAAACCTTCCCGCGAAGGTTACCCAACGGTCGGTCGATCTGGCAGGTCTTCTGACTTCCGGGCTCGCGAGTGGCGCCAGGGGCGGAACTCACTACTACTGACCGCGTCTTCTCAGCCCGCGGTGGCGGGCCAATGACGAGTGCGGCGTTCGTTCCCGGTCACAGCGGCGGGGCCGTTCCGGTCTCTCACCGGATTCCCTATTCTTCCGACCGCTCCGAGCAGCCGGACACCAGTGACCAGGGGCTTTACTAATGGATATCAGTTCGCGGGTCAAGAGTAATCGGGTTCTCGGACCGGCGGAATAACAACGTTGTTTTTCACAACGCCAGGTCAATCACCGATAACAGGGCATGGCAATAGCTCAACGAAGTGGTGATCTCTCCAACTCACCCGCTGGTAAACGCCGGCTGACTCGTACCCGCTGGAGGCGGTGGCGGGCGCGTTTCAGCGTGCCGGCGATGTTGGCGAGTTGTGACGAACAACGGGTCATCTCAGTCGTTACAGCCGTTAACGGGGGCCTGGTCATTATTATGTTGGGGCTGTTTACCTGGTTGGCGGGCTTGCCGTTGATTTTTCCCGCCCTGGGACCGTCCGCCTTCATCTTGTTCAGTAAGCCTCTATCAGTCGCGGCGGCTCCGCGCTGCGTTATCATGGGGCATCTGATCGCGATGATCTCGGGCTACATAGTCTGGTCTTTGGCCAGCCTGGTGTATGGCGCGCCGATTACATTAGCGGCGGGGGAGTTGCCGTTGGCTTGTAGTGCCTCGCTCGCGCTGGGCTTGACCTGCCTGCTCTTGGTCAGACTTTCCTGCCCGCACCCGCCGGCTTGTGCCAGCAGCTTGATTGTGGCCATGGGGGGTGTCGAGGGTCCAGTGGGTTTGCTAATGATGCTGTTGGCGGTGGTGTGGCTGACGTTCCAGGCCGTGGCGGCGAATCGTCTGGTGAATGTGCCAGTGCCGCTATGGGCACCACGCGCGGGTGTGAGCACCGAATCCTGAAGGGGCTCTCCAAGCCGACATTAAAGCGCGCGGCTCTTCCGGGGCGTTCATCGAGACAGCGCTTGCGGATGGGGGGTCTGCCATTCATGATGCATCTATGTATTCGCGTGATTATCAAGCCATGGCGGCGACGGTGGCGGCTCCGGGCGACCGGCGGCAGCGCATGCGGGCGGTTGTGGATGCGTTGTGGGATGGGCTTCAGGACGCGGGCGTTTCGTGGGTTGGTTTTTATCTGCCACAAGGCGCGGAAGAAATGGTGCTTGGTCCCAGCCGCAATAAGCCCACTTGCTCTCCGATAGGGATGCACGGGATTTGTGGGCAGGGATTTTTACAACGCCAGCCGATTGTTGTCCGGGACGTGCGGGACCTGGGTGAAAACTACGTAGCGTGTGATCCGCGCGATCGCTCCGAGGTTGTCATCCCGCTGTTAGAGGCTGATGGCACCTGCTGGGGCGTCCTGGATCTGGACAGCCTGGATATGGACGCATTTGATGAGAGAGACGTTACTGGCTTACGGGCGGTTTTGCGGGCTGCCGAACTAACGGTTTAAACAGGACGATCTTTCCACAAAGGCGTGATTAGAGCGGTTTTAGTAATCGTCCGTTGCTTTGGTGGGACGAACATCCTGATAAACCGCGGCTCGGCAGGAGCCTCGCCCTCCCTAGACGCCCGATCATTTCTGAAACCGCTCTAACAAACTCTTAGCAGTCCGCCACAAAAGTCGGCGACGGCTGGAAAACGTAACGGCCGGCCAGATGGTCGGCCGCTGGCGTATGTGTCCTCCAATATCCGCCAGTATCCGTTCATAACAGGCACTTGCTAACAAACATTAATCGCGTGCTGCCGGCCGGCTATTCAGCCAGCCTAGGATTGGTCGCCAGCGCGGGTGCCAGCGAATTGTGTGCATTCCGCCCCGCGTTGCTAGAACCATGAAAGGAGAAACCATGCCGGCGGTGCTCATCAACATTGGACCTGGTGCCAACCAGACAGTCGTGGCGGCCGAGGCTGGGCGGATTCATCGACTACATCGTCTGCTGACCGCGGCCAGTGCACATTTGACTCCCAAGAGCGGCTCGACCGCCTTGACCCCCAAGCTTACCGCGGGCGATGTCTCATTGGATGTGGTCTGGAACCACGAATTCCCCCAGACGGTTGCTGGTGAGTCACTGGTGATCCTGAATGACGACATGATCACCCGCGCTTGCTGGGTGGAATACGATACTGTCGATGGCTGAGTTGCATATATCTCCTCGTTGATATTCAATGGGTCTCTTGCGTGGGGTTTCACGGTTTCGTTCTGTTGCGCTATAATTCGTGCAACTTGGAAGTGACCAGGAGACCGCCGATAGTGGCCCATGATTGGCAAATGCCCAGAGCCGGTAAGGAGTGCGCGGTATGTGCGCGCGTCTTCGCTGCCGGCGCGGACTTCTGGGCCGCACTGTATGAAATAGGTGAAGGTTACATCCGGCGCGACTTCTGCCCGCTGTGTGCCTGGCCGATTGAGCGGCGTCCAGTCGGTTTCTGGAAAACACATCGCCCCGTGCCGACTCCCAAGCGTTCCCAGCCATTCGACCGCCAGGCGCTCTACGAGTTCTTTCGGCGACTGGAGCACGTGAACGAGCCCGCCAGGCAACGCTTGCGCTTCGTCCTGGCTCTGTTGCTGTGGCGTAAGAAAGTTCTAAAGTTCGAGCGTAGTACGACTACTAACGAACAGGAATACTGGGACTTCACTACCGCCGGGGCGGACGATCGGCATCGCGTGCCCCGCCCGGACCTGGACGAAGAACAACTCGAACAACTCAGCGCGCAACTCGAACAACTCTGTGCCGACTTGGCTCATTCACCGACTGACGACGCCCTCGCGCGGGAGGAGCAGACGGATGGCTAGATGGCTGCTGGTCGCCTTACTGGTATGTGTCGCCGGCTGTCCGCCCCAGCGGCGGGGTATTGCTCCAGCGGATGAGCGCCAGGCGCTGCAGCGCGTAAATGATAATCTGGCCAAGATCGAGCAGCCCCTGCAATACCAGGCTACCGTGTCGTTTCGCTTCCGTGATGCCAACGGTACCGATCGGCGTTTCATTGGACACGCGGCTTCGCTCGTCTTCTATCAACCCCGCAGCCTGCGTTTCGATATCCGCTCACTGGCTGGCGAAGTAGCTCAGTTTGGCTCTGTTGAGGATCGTTACTGGCTTTGGATCGAGCCGGAAGTACGTAAATTATGGTGGGGCTACTGGGAAATGCTGGAGCAGGCTAATGGCCACCAGTTGGCGGTGCCGCCCGATGATCTACTGGATGCATTGATGCTGCGCCCTTTGCCGGCGACTCTGACGGGCAACTTGAAACCCCTCCTGCGGCTGGAGGATGACGACCACCGGCTGCTCTTCGTGCGGCTCGGCGCGGACGGCCAGCCCAGCGGCGTCCGTGAAATCCGCCTCGATCCGTCCGAGCCGTATCAGCCGCTGGAGATTGTTGACCGCCTGCCGGACGGCCGCGTACAGATGCACGCGCATTTGAGCAGCTACAAGCGTATCGGTGAAGATGGACCCTTTACCGCCCGCCGCTACGAAGTGTACTGGCCGCTGGATCGCGCCGAGATGCGGCTTGATGTCAAGCGTGCACAATTCCGGCCAGAGCTTCGGGGAGTAATCGAATTCCCCGCCAATTGGCAGGGAGACGTGGAACAGCTCGACGCCCTGTCGGATTCCTTTTCCACCATATTTGAAGAGTGAGTTCTCCGTTGAACATCCCGACAAGTTCAATCACCGCCAGTCCGATACGCGTCGTTGTGTCATTGGTTGCGCTGCTGGCGCTGATCGGCTGCGCCGAGCAGGGGGCTCAAGGGCAGGATAATTCATCAACCGACAAGAAAAACATCCTGATTGCCGCGTCGGAGAAACAGCTTTGGGTAGCTGTTATTGAAGATGAGCGATGTACGCTACATTCGCGTGGCCCCAACGGAATCTGGCGCGTGGAAGCGCCTTTCAAAGCCCCCGTGGTCTCACTGGTGGCTACAGACCGCGGCGTTTATGCGTTCAGCGCGGATGGCTCATTTTGGCACTATCTGGAAGCGTGGAGGCAGGGCATTAACTTTCCGGGTGGGGGCTTGCCGATTCACATGATCGCCGTGGGTGAGACGGTTTATGCCCTGGTACATTCGGCGGTCGCCGCCGAGATGACCTTGATGGATCCCACCGATGAAGCGGCGACCTCACAGCCGTTTATACCGGGTGATGCCCCGCTCAGCATCGTACGCTATGACAGTCGCGGTTGGAAAGCGGTCGCCGCCTGTCCGTCGATGGTCACCGCCGACGTGCCCGATCAGTTGAAACCACGTCTTTGCCACGCCTATGGTCACCTGATGTTATCCTGGCTGATACAGCAACACCCGCCGCAAGTCGGGTATACCTGGCTGGATCTGGCGTCAGGGAAGTGGCTGGCGGGTGGTACGGTGGGTGTCCCCGGGATGACTGGTTATGCGCTGCCCGCGGTGAATCGTATACCTACCCTCGTCGCATCCAGGGAAAACGACGAGATCGAGGTCCTCCGGCTGCTGGGCGGCATCGGCCAGGACGTGGGCGATGAGTGGCAACGATCTGACCTGACTCTATCCGCGCTGCCCCCGGAAGCGGGAATGGTCCGACCAGTCGATGCCGTGGGATTCAATCAGCACCTGAGCATGCTGGTCATCGATCAGCAGGATGAAGCTTATCTGCGCTTTGGCCGCTTCGACGGTCCAGCGACCATGACCACGGATAAGCTGTTTGAGCCGGAGAAGGTTGTGGTGGCGGATACCACGTTTCGCATGGCCCGCGCCCTGATGCTCTTCGGTATCCTGGCGGCGCTGCTGGTGTTTCGGCGGAGCAGCATCGTAACCCCACTCACCCTGCCGTCCGGTTGGGAAATTGCACTTACGCTTCAGCGCCTGGCCGGTTGTCTGGTGGACCTGGGGATTTTCACCATCGTGGGAGCTTTCCTGCTGCAAGTCAACTGGTCGGAGGCCCTGGGCGAGATGGGGCGGTGGGCCTGGGCGGTGGAGCCGGGTCCGGGTGGCGCCCTTTTACCGGAAGGACGCGTGCTAACCTGGTGGTGTGTTAGCACGGCTGCGTACACATTCTACAATCTGATCCTGGAAATCCTGGGCCGGCGCACGCTGGGAAAGACCTTTACACGGGTGTCATTGATGACCGAATCGGGTGGCCGGCCGCGTCTGTGGCAGATTCTGGTCCGCAACCTGTTTCGCTTTATCGAAGTGCTGCCACCGTTCTGGATCCTGGGTTTCCTGGTGGTATTGTCGCGCAACCGGCAGCGCGTCGGTGATATCTTCGGACGCACTGTCGCGGTCCGGCAGAGGCCGGAGGCCCCTCGTGCGGACGATTCCTCCAAAGAATAATCACCCTGCTTCCCTCAGAAGTGAATGTTGTTGATAAAGGCGTTGCAGGTCGAGGATCCGCGCGCGCACCTGGCGGATACATTCCTCATCATCCAGACTCTTGAGCAGGGCGGGCGCGAGTGGCGGACCGTAGGCCACGATCACCGGGTGGGGCTTGGGCAGTCGCGCATGGCGGGGCCATGACTCGAAGGCTCCCAAAATCAAGGTCGGGACTATGGGCACATTGGCCTTACGGGCCAGCAAGATCACGCCCGGCTGCATGGCCCGGATGGAACCATCCGTGGTGCGCGTCGCTTCGGGGAAGGTCACCACCAGTTGATTATTCTTCAACCGGCGCAGGGTTTCCTTGATGGCGCGCAGGTCGGCTACGCCGCGCTTGATCGGAAATGCGTTCAGGGATTCAATCAGCCAGCGAAAAAACGGGTTGCGGAAGAGTGTATCGCGTGCCATGTAGTGACACTCACGCGGCAAGGCCAGCGTTGCCAGGACCGGATCGAGAAAGCTTTGGTGATTGCTGACCAGCAGTACGCCGCCACTGGTGGGCACATGGCGGCAGCCAAATACGCGCCCGCTAAAAAAAAACGGTAAAAACGGTTTGGCAGATAATGCGGCATAAGCGGTACCAGAGTCGCATATATCGTTCCTCCGGCGCCATCCGGACGTCGGTTGCGCGTATTCGTCAGTCGCCAGTCGTTGCGTGGAGCAATTTGCCGTTCCTGGCCAGCCCGGCGGCTTCCAGGTGCGCCACCATGCGATCCAGCACCCGTGAGATCGACATGTGGCTGGTATCGATCTGAATGGCGCCCGCGGGGATCGTCAAAGGTCCGACATTACGTTGCGTATCAGTCTGATCACGGATGCTGAGATTCTCAATCACCTGCTCGATAGTGACATCTTCGCCATCGGCTAATAGGTCGTGCAACCGTCGCTGGGCGCGAGTTTCAATATTGGCATCGAGGAAGAACTTAACTTCAGCATCCGGGAAAGCCACGCTGCCCTGGTCGCGTCCCTCGGTGACCAGGGTACCCAGTTGCTGGCCGATCTGGCGCTGCTTTTCGACCAGGCCGGCCCGTACCCCGGGCAGGGCGGCAATGTAGCGGGTATGCTCGTTTACGCGCATCGAGCGGATTTCCTCGGTAACATCACTGCCGCGCAAAGTGACGCGAATATGGGTGGGCCCCAGATCGAGCTGATATTGCTCACTGCCCGCCAGCGCACTGAGACGCACGTCGTCATTCAGGTCGATGCCGTCATTCAGCGCGGCGAGTGTGATCACGCGGTACATCGCGCCCGTGTCGAGATATGGCACGCCCAGCCGCGCGGCTAATTTGCGGGCCGTGGTGCTCTTGCCCGATCCGGCCGGTCCATCGATGGTGATTATCACTTTTACTCCCGTAGCGGTGTTTTTTGCAGTCAGGTTGCTACCGAGCGGGATTATATGCGGGATGACATTCCCCGGCCACGGCCGGCGCGGTGGTCAAGCCTAGAGTGTACGGGCCAGCACGAACTCCGCCATGGCGCAGAGGCTGTCACGTGCCGGTGACGGTGGCAGGGCATCAAGTGAATCGCGGGCTTCGTCCACATAGTTCCGGGCGATCCGCCGCGCGTGGGTGATACTGCTATTGGTTTCCAACAGGGCGGCGATCTGACGGCGTCGGCCGCTGATGTCGCTGGTCAACAAATCCCGCAATTGGTGGCGTTCCTGGGCGGATGCATTTTGCAGATGATGGATCATCGGCAAAGTCAGCTTGCCCAGGTCGGCGTCTCGCCCGAGCGATTTGCCGGCTTCGGCTTCATCGCCCACCAAATCAAGCACGTCATCAACGATCTGAAAAGCAATCCCCAAAGCGCGACCGAAACTTTTCAGGTGCTCGGCCTGCTGCTCGTCAGCCCCGGCATAACGGGCCCCGAGCAGGCAGCAGGTCCCGATCAGCGCCGCCGTCTTGCGCGCAATAATGTCGAGGTATTCCTCCGCGCCCAGTTCCAGGTTGTCGCGGTTGGCGATCTGCATCATCTCGCCTTCACACACGGTGTTGGTTGTGGCTCCCACAATGCGCGAGGCTTCCCCGGAGTCGACACCACTACAGAGGTGGAAGGCATGCGAGATCAGAAAATCGCCCATCAGTACCGCGCGCTCGTTGCCCCAGAGACGATTGACGGTGGCGGCCCGTCGCCGCACGTCGGCTTCGTCCAGCACGTCGTCGTGCACCAGTGTGGCGATGTGCACCATCTCCACCACCGCGGCCAGGATTGGGTGGGCGGCGGTTAGTTGCCCGGACGCGCGACCGCTCAACAAGAGTATCGCCGGGCGCAACAGCTTGCCATGAAACTGGGCGACGTGTCCGCACAGGTCGGCGATGAAATCCTGATCGCTGGCCAACTCCTCGTTGAAGATGCTGCGTGACCGTTCCAGATCAATCGCGATCGGGCTGTACAACTCAGCCAGCCGCAAGGTCGCCGGTGTTTGTTCCGCGCGCACGGTATGCTCCCCAATCCAGGTTACTTATGTAGAGTGTTTATCCTCTGGGGGGTGTTTGTCCAGTGTTCTTTGAATCTTTCAGAATGAATGAAAATTGCCGCCAGACCAACGGTTAGCCTAACAGCAGGTGTACGACGGTATGCGTGGATCTGGGGTTGTTACGCACCGAGCAAGGCGTTCAGCAGATGTGTCGTCTCGCCTTTTTCCTTAACGACCAGTACGGGCACGGCCGCGGCCACCAGGAGGCGTTCGGCCTGGGATCCGAGTAAGGTCGCGGCCGGCCCGCTGAGTCCGCGACTGCCGACCAGGATCATGTCCATCTTGCGCACGGCGGCCAGATCCAGGATGGCCAGGTGAATTTGCTCGGCGCAGGTGCAGACCGTGTCGAATTCCACGCCGGTGGTATCGACGTCCTGGACAAACTCGGCGAGCTTCTCGTGGGTGACGGCCTCGAGTTTCTGGCCGGCTTCGTGCAGGCTGATGCCGAATTTCTTATAGCCGTAGCCGACGCTGTAGACGGATTGTACGACGACCTGCGGGTGGGGGTCACCACTGGCGCGGGCGATCGCCAGGGCTTGTTCAAATGCGAGGCGGGAATGCCGGGAAAAGTCCACGGGTACCAGCAGGCGGCTCAAGTGCGTGCGCACCTGGTTGGGAACGACGAGCACGTTGCAGGGTGCCTTGCGCGCCAAGCGCGAGAACGCCGAGCCGATCCCCAACTGTTCGGACGGCAGGCGGCGTCCGACCACGATCAGGTCGAGTTCCAGATCGCGCGCGCAGCGCAGGATTTCCGGGATGCCAGTGCCCGTGTGCCACTCCACCTTGGTGCGCTGCGCGACCGCGGGGGGCAATTGCTTCAGCATGCGCTGCTGGAATTCCTCGACATCGGGAACCTCGGCCTCCGCTTCACCCGACTCGCGCACGTGCACGCAGAGCACGGACTCGGATTCGGCGAGTTCGGCGAAGCGGCTGGCGAAGGCCAGGGCCTCGTCGTCCGCCGGCGAGTCGTGCATGAACACACCCAGTCGTCGAAACCGTTTCATGTCCTGATTCCAAATAGTTGCTAATGTTGGCTCGGCGGCTGGTGGTCCCGGCCTACGGGGCCGGTCGCGGCACCGACATCACACGTACAGATTATACCATTGGCGGGGAACTTTCGCCTGTCTGGCGGTCTTGCTCGGGCCGTGGTGGGCGATAGAGCAGGGCCACGCGACCGACGCGTTGGATAAGTTCGCATTGCAGTCGGTCAGCCAGCTCGGTCGCCACCCGTTGGCAGTCCTCGCGGCGTTTGGCGCGGATGCGCACCTTGGCGAGTTCGCGTTCGGCGAGATAGCGGCGGACGTGCTCGACGGCGGCGTCCGAGAGCTGGTCGGCGGAGATGGTCATAACGGCCTTGAGCTTCTGGCCCTGGATACCTAATTCTTTACGCTGTTTCGGCGTGATTGCCATTACCGTCATGCTCCTGGCAGGTTAACTAAATCCGGGCCTGTTTTGTTTCAGGTTTGTCTACTGTACATGCCGCGGCAGTGTGCTACCATAACTTGCGAGTATGTCGCCCGCGCGTCTTCAGGCCGGCGACAGCACCAAATATGTTAATATGGTCGTATGGGAGCCAGGGATGGCCATCAAGCCCGACCGCCGCGTCCGCGACGCCGATACACCTACTCTGTTTGATTTGGCGCCGGAGCGCCAGATCCCGGTAGGTACAGTAAACCAGCCGACCTACCTCGAAACCACCGGGGACGACGATGGGGAAGTGGAGGAGAATATCGGCGTGGCGCGGAAGAAGGCCCGGCATATTTCAAGGAAAACTAGCCAAACGTGCCCAAAATCCGACCAGCCACCACCCAAGGTTGAGCAGCAGACCACGCGCTCCGGGGCCAGCAAACACGCCCGGCCGGTGACGGCCGAGACTCTAGCCACCAAGCAACGTGACATCTCGGTCTCGGAATTCTTCGCCAAAAACCGCCATCTGCTGGGATTTGACAACAAACGTAAGGCACTGCTGACCACGGTCAAGGAAGCGGTCGATAACAGCCTGGATGCTTGCGAAGAGGCCCACATCCTGCCCGAGTTGTATGTCCACATCGACCAGTTGGCCGAGGATCGCTTCCGGGTGACGGTGCGTGACAACGGTCCCGGCATCGTCAAGTCACAGATTCCCAATATCTTCGGCAAACTGCTGTATGGATCCAAGTTCCATCGGCTGAAGATGGCGCGCGGCCAGCAGGGCATCGGCATCTCGGCCGCTGGCATGTACGGCATGCTCACGACTGGTCGGAGTGTCCGTATCACTTCGCGCACCGGCTCCAGGAAAGTGGCTCATCACTTTCATATCCAGATCGACACCGCCAAGAACAAGCCGGATATCATCAAGGATGAGGAAGTTGAAGTTTCCTGGGAGCGCGGCACCGAGGTGGCGATCGAGCTGATCGCCAGCTTCGCCAAGGGTAAACAATCCGTTGACGAATATATTGAACAGACGGCGATTGCCAATCCGCACACGCACATGCACTATCGCGCGCCGACTGGTGAGCACCGCGAGTTTCCCCGCGGGAGCGAAGACCTGCCTGACGAAACCCGTGCGATTCAGCCACACCCGCATGGTATTGAGCTCGGTGTGCTGATGAAGATGGTCAAGGAATCCAAGGGCGTCAAACTCTCCGATTTCCTGCAGAAATCGTTTTGTCGAGTATCACAGATTACCGCGGAGCGCATCTGCAAACAGGCCGGTCTCAGCATGAAAGCCGCGCCCGGCACCATTGGGGTGAATGATGTCGAAAAGTTGTTTGAGGCTATGCAGTCGGTGAAAATCCTCGCTCCGCCGACTAATTGCCTGGCGCCGATTGGTGTGCGGAATCTGCTCACGGGCTTGCTCAAGGAGGTCAAGGCCGAATTCTTCACCGCCACCACGCGCTCCCCGGCCGTCTATCGTGGCAATCCATTCCAGATCGAGGTAGCTCTGGCCTATGGTGGTCAACTGGCCGCGGAAGGCGCCGCCCGCGTGATTCGCTTCGCCAACCGGGTGCCGTTGTTGTATCAGCAATCCGGTTGTGCGGCGTTCAAGAGCGTGCTGGATGTGGATTGGCGCAACTATGGCTGCTCGCAGCCCTCCGGTTCACTGCCGGTCGGACCGCTGGTCGTCATGGTGCACATGGCCAGTGTCTGGGTGCCGTTCACCAGCGAGAGTAAGGAAGCCATCGCCGACTACGACGAGATCCGCAAGGAGATGCGTCTGGCCCTGCAAGAATCCGGCCGCAAGTTGGCGACTTATGTCCGCCGTCGCCGCCGGCAAAAGCTGGACGCCCAGAAGCGCGACATCTTTGGCCGCTATATCCCTGACGTCGCCGAGGCCCTCGCGAACCTCACCGGTATTAGTGAGTCGCGCCTGGCGGGATCACTGCGAAAAATCGCCAACAAGCGCACGGCGGAAGCCGATGTCGTCCTGGACGAGGATGGTAAACCCATCATGTCGACCGATGCTTCGGCGACCGATACCGATGAGTTGAACGGCGACGACTCCACGCTGATCATTCCCGAAAATGAAGCCGTCGAAGTCCCCGATACACTGTTTGAAGGCAATGGCAACGGCAACGGCAGTAAACGTAAAACCCGCCGCCGCCCCAAACGCCGCCCAACACGCTGAATCCGTCCTCCCGTAGCGGCCGTCTAATCCGAGCCCGAAGCGCCAGCGAGGATTAACGCCTGTCCCCCTAAACCGAATCTGAAAGCGTCAGCGAGGTTCAATCCCCAACCCGCATAAAAAAATCCGAGCCCGAAACTTCTTTCAAAGCTCCGGGCCCGGCATTCATACCATAATCAATCCGTACTACCGCGCCTGAAAATGCGCCTCCAGCACGCGATCAATGCGCGATTGGCAATCAGCCAGATGCGCCCGCGTAGCAAAGTCCAACTTATCGTTCTCCATAACTTCGCCGATCCGCGCGCTCAGATCGCGCAGCACTTGCCGGATCATGGATTGCACGTCGGCGGAAACCAGGGAGCCCGGCGTGGCCTGCGCGATGTTGAGCAGGAGGTTCAAATGCTCGCGTTGCAGGTTGCGCGCCAGTGAGCTGATGAACGGCTGCGCATCGTTGTATGGTCCTTTGATTTGGCCTTCCAGTTGTGGCCAGACCAGCTCGCGCAGCGTGGTCACCAGCTCCGCCACGGTGAATTTATCATCCGCGTTAGTCTTGAGTTCGGCGTCATACAGTCGCTGGAGCAGCGGCGGGGCCATCAGGTTAAACAACGTGGATACCTGCATCGAGCGGACACGGTCATGAATCGGGTAGTCCAGGCGCATCGCTGTATCGGCGCCCCAGTGTGACCAGCGTGACGGGGCCAGCATATTCAGGACTTCGGGATCGAGCTGGAAGAACTCGTCGCTGAAGATCGTCTGGCCCAGGTATTTCAACGCCGCGCGCTGCTTCTCCGGCGCGACCAGCACGAATGGCGGCTGGGCATCCGGATCACCCTGGTGATCGCGGTTGAAGTATTGTCCGCCGACCACGCGCGCCACGTAATCCAGATTGCGAATCCGTTCATGCCAGATTACATCGAAAGCCCGCGTCAGGTAGTAACGCGGCTCGCCTTCCTGCAGCGCCCACTCGAGAATGTTGGCGAGCAGCTTGTCGGTTAGCGTGATGCGCGCCTGGGCGTAGGCGATCGGATCGTCCGAGAGGTCATAACGGTTTACCAGTGGATCGGGCGAATACACCCACATCGTGTCCTGATCCGTGGCATACCGCAGTTCCGTCTGGGCACAGTGGCTGGTGATTTCCTTGAGCGTCTCCTCTTCAGTTTTACCCTTTGCGATGACATAGCCGTATTTAATGGCCCAATCGTCATACGGCCCGATGGTCGGCGTGACAAAGTGCCGCACCTCGTCCAGTTTATCCTCGGCGAAGAACAGCAGGGGAGTGTAATCCATGACCGAGGCCGTGGTCGGCTCATCCGTTTCGTTGCGTCGCCGCTTGATCTCATCGAGACTCAGCCAGGCCGAGGCCTTGAAATTGTGTCGCAGGCCGAGGGTATGCCCGACCTCGTGGGTGATGATCTCGCGAATGGCCTCGCCAATCAGCTTCTCGGGGAGTTCTTTCGGACCGGAGCCGGTGGCGATCATGGCCTGCGCCGCCAGGGCCACCTGCAACTGCTTGCCGGAGGCATAGGTGCACGTGCAACGACCCTGTTCGTGCAACTTATCCTGGAACGCCGCCCACATCTCATCCTCGGGCGTGGTCTCTTGCCGCGCCAGTTCCTCTCGCAGGAAGGGCGGGATCATCTCGGGCTGTTCGGCGAGCCAGTGCTCGAAGCCCGGGCCCTTGGTCTGGCTCATGGCCGCCGGTCCGTACAGATCAAAGTTGTACATCCAGGCGCGCACAAAGGCGTCGTCGAAGATGATGTCCGCGTCCAGGATCTGTCCGGTGCGCGGATCCACCCGTGAGGGGCCCATGGCAAACGCGCGTCCCGAAACACCCCAGCGCAGGAAGTTATAGCGCGCATCTTCCGGGTCGTGATCGGCGAACTCGTTATTATCCGTCTGCTGTTGTACAACGATCGCATCAACGATGCCGATCTTTTCAAAAGCCCGATTCCAATCCTCGATACCTTCCTTGATCCAGCGCCGCCATTGAATCGGCACGGTCTTCTCGATGATGAAGACAATAGGCTGTTTCGGCGGTGAAAGTTCGAGGCTCGGATCCTGCTTTTCGAGTTGCCAACGATGAATGTAGCGCTCGAAGGTCTCACGCTCATTGTGCTTCTTCGACCAGTCCTGCTTGGCGGTCAGGAAATACCCCACGCGCGGATCGGCACGCCGCGGCGTGTACGAGTCGAGCTTGGGGAGTCGCCGGAAGGCGTACGACACCCCGACCGAATTGCCACCTCGTCCCTGGCTCAGGGCCAGGTTGACATCGATCAGAACGTTGTCGGGAAAAACCTTGACCTTGGACCAGGTGCTGAGCTCCGACTTGATCCCGCCGCCCAGGAAGGAGACTCCGGCCAGATCGGACTTGAGCAGTTGGCCAAGATCGATAACAACATCGCCCTGAGTGGTCGTGGTGATAATCGGGACGGCGGCCATGAAACTTGCGTTATAGGTGCGTTCGACCGCGCTGGTGACCGGTTGCCCCTCATTGAGGACGTGGCGCATGTCGGGAGTGACCAGCTTGAGGTGCTTGCCAACCACCTCGAAGCGGATCAATGAATCGCCCCACATGTGTCCAAACATCCGCCCACTGGAAATGCTCATGGCGAAGAGCAAATCCTGACCCAGCAGATTGTGTGGAATCTTCGCCAGCAGCTTTTCCGGATCACGCTTTTTGTCGGACGGATCGTAGCGATAGAGCGTGAACAGCCCCTGTAGCGTACCCATGTCCTTGGTGACGTCCTTGAACTCGGGGAACAGCTTGGGATCCTTCTCCTTCGGCGGGGCGACCGGTTGTTGCAATACGGCGGGTGGCGGATTTTGCGCTGTCTCGTCAGGCGTTTGGGCTTCCTGTTCCTCGGCCCAGAGCGGGGCCAGCGTCAATCCCAGCACGACGGACAAGGCCGTCAGGCATAATATTCCCAGCAAACGACGTCTTTTCATTTTCAAGCTCCATGTCTCAAAAGGAACCAACGGTACGCTGGTATAGCCCCCGCTTACTACGCTCACCTCGCGGAGTCTATCGCCACAGGTCAGGACCAGCGACCGCCGCATATCGCGCGGCTACATTTTCTGACAAACGAGGAAACTTAATTCCACAATTATTAATCGGGCCTAAACCGCTCACGCCCGATAAGTATCGGTTCTTCAATACGTTCGGCTTTACAATCCGGTGATCTTGGGGTTACATGCGTAATGTATTGAAGCGGTAATCCGTCGAAAGGAGGCGACCGTGATCCGACTTGCCGTAACCGCGCTCGCGGTGACTGCGCTGGGCTTGTCAGCCTGCCAGAACAAAGATCAGCAAATGGAAACACGCGTGGAGGAACCCTACACCGCGCCGGACGAGTCGGCGTCGACCTCGGCGTATCCGGAAGATCCGTACGCCGACTACGCCAGCTCCTATCCGCCGCCCGCGAACCGAGATAAACCGACTGTGCGGTCGAGTTCTGATGTCCGTTCAGAACCCGCCTTCCGTGCCGATCGGCGGGCGGAAGCAGTCTCGGATGAATTTCTGACGCCGACCGGTGGTCAGACATACACCGTCAGAAAGGGCGACACGCTGTATGCGCTGGCGCGGCGTTTTTACAGCAACCAGTCGAAATGGAAGGACATCTGGAACGCCAACCGGACGCAGCTATCCAATCCGGATGAGCTGCGCGTCGGCATGGAACTGGTCATTCCATAATCAGCCATCGCTGAAGACGCCTGCCGGATCAGGGTCGATGCGGACTGGGTGCTCCCGTGTGATGAGTGTGTACCATCGGCATCCGGTCAGACGAGCATGGCGGCACTTCGCGATGACAGTCCGGTTCAGTATATCAGGGGTATTGGCCCGGCGCGTGCGCGCTGGTTTGATGAAGCGGGCTTACGTACGGTTGGTGATCTGCTGTACTATTTTCCCTTTCGCCACGAGGTGGACAGTGGCGAAATCGAAATCGCCGACCTGCGGCCCGGCATGAAAGCCACGATTCGGGGGGAAGTCAGCCAGGTGCGCGGTCGGCGGGGCCCATCCTTCACGGCGAAAATTTATGACGGTACTGAAACCTGCGTGCTGCGCTGGTTCCGGCAACCGTTTTCCGCGCGGCAGCTTTACCCTGGCGCCCTGGTAATTGCCAGTGGTTCCGTCCAGCATTACAACGACCGGCTGGAAATGGTGCAGCCGCGCGTGCAGGTATACCCCCCGGACGCAGTTGTTTTCCCACAGAATCGCGGCACTCGTCGCGTGGGTATTTATCGCGGTGCCGGGCGGCTCAAATCCGAACAAATCAGACGCGCCGTGCAGGTTGTTCTGGAGCAGCCGCACCTGCCGGTCGAAGAGTTCCTGCCGGAGGATTTATTGCGCAAGTACGACCTGCCAGACCGCCCCAGTGCCGTCCGCCAGATGCATGTACCTAAGGACGATGCCGAGTTGCAGCGCGCCCGCCAACGTCTGGCCTATGAGGAATTCCTATTACTCGAACTGGCGATGGCCATTCGGCGTCGCAAGACCATCATGCTGCAGAAGGGCCAGAAGCTGCACGTCACGCCGGAGGTGGATAAACGTATTCGCGCCCGCTTCCCCTTCAAGCTGACGGCTTCACAGAACGAGGTGATCCGGGAAATTACCGATGACCTGGAGAGCGGTCGGCCCATGACGCGGCTCTTGCAGGGGGATGTCGGTTGTGGCAAAACCGTGGTCGCCCTGTATGCCTGTCTGGCCGCGATCGCCAACGGTCGGCAGGCGGCTCTGATGGCTCCCACCGAAATCCTGGCACAACAGCACTTCGGTAACATCGAACGCTACCTGCAAGCCAGCCGGGTGCGGTATGTGCTGCTGCGGGGCAAACTCGCGGCGCGTGAGCGCGCGGAGATTTTGGCGTCGATCGAGAATGGCGCTATCGACCTGGTCATCGGTACGCATGCTCTCATTCAAAAGGACGTCGTCTTCGCCAGGCTGGCGTTAGTCGTCGTTGATGAGCAGCACAAGTTTGGCGTCATGCAGCGGGCCACATTCCGCACCAAGGGACCATTGCCGCATTACCTGGTGATGACGGCTACCCCGATCCCGCGCACACTCTCGATGACCGTCTTTGGCGACCTGGATGTCTCGATCATCCGCCACAGCCCGCCCGGGCGCGGTCGCGTCACGACCAAGGTGGTTACCACGGCGCAGTGGAAAACCGTCATGAACTATGTACGCCAACAGTTGGAGCAGGGCTCGCAGGCCTACGTGGTCTGTCCACAGATTGGTCCGGCGGATGACAGCACTCCGCCGGTGGGATCTGGTGCGGATGCCAGTCCCGATATCACGGGTAAAAAACAAGCGGCGATTTCCGCGCGGCAGGTCTACCAGCGTCTGACCAAAGGTCCCTGGCGGGATTTGAACGTCGGCCTGCTTTACGGTTCGATGAACTCGGCCGAGAAGGACCGCGTGATTGCCGCATTCGCGGCTGGCGAGTTACATGCGTTAGTCGCGACCACCGTGGTGGAAGTGGGCGTGGATGTACCCAACGCGACCATTATGGTGGTTGAAAACGCGGAACGCTTCGGGCGTTCGCAACTGCACCAGTTGCGCGGGCGCGTGGGACGCGGACATCAGGATTCGATATGTGTGCTGATCGCCCGCGGTGCCGGCCGCCGCGCGGCCTCTGAGTCAAACAAGGCGGCGCAGCGCCTGGCGGTGATGACCGAGACGACGGATGGCTTCCGTATCGCGGAGGCCGACCTGCGCCAACGTGGCCCCGGCGAACTGTTTGGCACGCGCCAACACGGCCTGCCGGAACTCCGCGTCGGCAACCTGATCGACGATTTCGATCTGCTCGAACGCGCCCGCGCGGACGCGTTCGAAATCATACGTCAGGATCCCAGCCTCGAGCACCCCGAACACCAGGCCCTGATCCCGGCGCTAAAACGCATGTTCGGGGGTAAGTTGGCGCTGATTGACGCCGCTTAGCAATCTGGCGCGGAGGGTCCTGTAGCGGCCCGCGGCTCGGTAGGCGCCTCGCCCGCCCTGGACGCCGGATCATTTCTGAAACCGCTTTAGTACAGCAGGGCGGAAGCGGCGGCCGCGGTGCCCCAGGCCGCCAGATAAGCCAGTAATGTCATGCTGACGAAGGAGAGGATTGGCCAGAACCAAGAATGCATCTCCCGGCCCATCGTTATCAATGTCGCCGAGCATTGGGCGCATAACGCGAAGAACACCATCACCGAGAGTGCTACCGGTAATGTAAATACCGGCCGAGAACTGCCCTCCCAGCGCATCTGCTGGAGGGCGGTTTGCAATGACACGGACTGCTCATCTTGGCCTGAACCAAGGTTCGAGATGGTTCCAAGAGTTGCCACGACGACCTCGCGGGCGGGGAAGGAAGCGATAACGGCCACGCCGACGCGCCAATCCCAGCCAATGGGTGCGATGGCCGGCTCAATTGCCCGTCCCATCCGTCCCAGGTAACTATCACGCAGGTAGGCGCCTTCCAGTTCCGCCGCCTGGCGGTGTGCATCCCATTGCTCCGCTTGAGCCTGATGCTCGATAGTTTGTCGGGTCTGCTGGCTCCGCGGGAAATAGCCCAGAGCCCAGACGATCAAGTTGACCAGCAGAATGGCCGTACCGGCGCGGATGACAAAGCTGCGCCCGCCGAAGTATGTCCGCTGCCAGATCGCCCGTAGACGTGGCCGTTTGTAGCCGGGTAGCTCCAGCATGAAGCTGGTGCCGGGGCCGGCAAAGGCCGTATGTCGCAGGAGCCAGGCTACGGGAATAGCGATCACCACACCCAGCAGGTACATGCCCAGCATCACCAGTCCTTGCAGGCCGAGCCAGCCCCCCAGGTAGGCCGTGGCAGGCACGAACGCGGAGATTAAGAGTACATAGACCGGCAGGCGCGCCGAACAACTCATAAATGGCGCGATCATAATAGTGATGTAGCGCTCGCGACGATCAGAGATCACCCGGGTTCCCATGATCGCCGGCACGGTACAGGCGAAGGCTGAGAGCAGGGGTATAAAGGCGCGTCCACTGAGTCCCACGGTGCGCATGATCCGATCGACCATGAACGCCGCCCGGGCCATATAGCCGCAGTCTTCCAGAATGGCGATGAAAGCAAAGAGCAGCATGATCTGTGGTAAAAACACCAATACGCCACCGACACCACCAATGACACCATCCACTATTAAGCTGCGTACAACACCGGCAGGGAGAAAACCATCGGCGACTGATCCCAGCGCCCCAAACGTCGCTTCAATCGACTCCATCAGCGGCCCTGCCCAGGAGAACAACACCTGGAACACGAGAAATAGCACTATCAACAGGGCAGCAGCACCCCCAATCCGGTGTGTTAACATGCGGTCAAGCCGGTCAGACCAGGTTTTCACCGGGAGTTCTGCCCGGGAGATCACGCCGTCGAGAATACGCTGGACCCATACATAGCGTGCCCGCACCTCTGTAGCGGTGTCCACCCTCACTGTCGCGAGGCGTTCGCGGGCTTGCTGTAGTCGTAAAGCACCGTTGTCACCTTCGAGAACTGGCCAATTATCACAGCATTCAGGAGCTAGCAAGACACGCAGCGCTTCCGCGAAGGAGCAATTCCCGCCAGACTCATCTGCCAGCTTCTGGGCTTCGACCGTCAACTCCGCGGACAGTGAAGCACGCTCAGTGGCAGCGGGTGAACTCAGGGCTTGCTCCAGGGCGGCTACCAAGGGTCGCACGGTCCCTGGTTGCGTCGCCACTACCGGGATGACTGGTAGCTTCAGTCGTGAGGACAGTACTTCCACGTCAATCTCGATGCCGCGATTCCGAGCTACATCCACCATGTTGAGTGCCAGGACAATGGGTATTCCCAGGTCGAGAAGCTGGCTGACAAGGTAGAGATTGCGTTGGATATTGGTGGCATCGACGATCGCCAGGATCACGTCGGGACGATCGTTCAGCTTGCCCCGCCCGAAGAGGGTGTTGGACACCAGCATTTCATCAGGAGAGACGGCGGCCAGGCTGTAAGTACCCGGCAGATCCAGTAATTCGAGTTCGCGACGCGCTCCGCGAATAAGTCCCCGTCCAACGTCCACCGTGACTCCGGGATAGTTGGCAACCTTGCGGCGATAGCCGGTCAGGGCATTGAAGACAGTCGTCTTGCCGGTATTGGGATTGCCGATCAGGCCCACGATTGCTCTGGTGGCCGCATGGGCCGGCCGGCCAGCATCTCGCGGTGTTATTTCAGATGAAGCCTGGTATGCGTCCGCTGACAAGGAAGGAGACTCCCACAATGCAGATCATGCCGGGGGTCGTGAGAACTGTCGCTATGCGGAAAAGCGGAAGACCGACAATCGCGTTCAATCCAGCGCCACGTCGATCAGTTCAGCCTCGTTGGATCGCAGGGAAAGCTCATAGTCGCCTAGCCGCACGTGCAACGGATCACCCAGGGGGGCACGTCTGAGAACCTGCACATGGGCCCCCTCGATCAGGCCCATTTCCATCAGACGATAGCCCATTTGACCGCCCGGTCGAATGCCAACGACCCGCACGACCTGCTCCAGCGGCACCTGTGCCAACGACATTTCAATCTCTCCGGTGCACTATCAACCGTAACGACAGCAAGCTGACGCTAATTTTATATATTATACATCGGTATTGTGCCGTGAACAAATAAGTTTGTCAAACCCCCTGGCGATTTTTCACGGTAAGAGCAGTGGGGCACTGTTACGGATTAGCCGGGTCGGAGATTATGAACGGTGCCGGGGCGACCGAAGATTGCTCATCGTCACCGATGTACGCGAAAATGTAGTACGTTCCGGGTTCCAGCGTCCCTGGGACCTGCCACAGATAGCTGTCCTGAACGTCACCCTGGCCGGCGGCCTCCCGTCCGGTGAGGATAACAATTTCGGCTATATCACCCTCTTCACTGCCATCCTCACTCTCGGCTGGATTGGGATCGTCATCGATAGCCAGAGTGATGGTGGCCTCATCGGTGGGGTCGTCGTCCCGCCATCTAATCTTGATGAATCCGCCCGGCACCCCGGTGGTGACACTGGTGGGCTCAAGTAGAGCGATCAGCGGCGTATTTTCGGTGGCTCGCCGGTAGATTAAGCCCTCTGCCTCAGCCACCTCCGGGCCGGCGCCGCCGGTGTTGGCGGCGATAAACAGGCGATAAATCCCATCAGGCGCGTCTTCCGCGTCTCCATCGACGAAAGCACCCTCCCAATCCCAGGTATCCGTTTCCGTGCCGCCGGCAACCAGTACTTGGGATAGGATGGTTCGTTCGTTGCCATTGGCGTGGTTGTCATCGGTATCGACTTTCAGGTCAATCAGCACGTCCTCGAACTTGTTAACGCTGTATTCAATGCTCAATTCATCATCGGCATCGAGGAAATCCACATCTTCAGAGGGCTCGACTATCCCCAGGGTGATTGGATCGTCTTCTTCCTCCTCTTCCTCTTCTTCCGGCTCGGGTATGATGATTCGGGCGTCGGCAGTAACGGCTTGCTCGAGATTCAGATTGTCATCCAGGAGCGCAAAAAGGTAGTAAGTGCCGGGCTCCACAGAGTTTCCAGACAGATCGGTCCCGTCCCAATCAAAGGTTCCGTCGGATTCCTCGGCCGGAATATTGGCTTCGTGAATGAAAAGCTCATCCCCATTGAAGTGGTTAAGATCAAGATCCAGCCCGAACAGGGCTTGCCCGGTCCCTTCGGGATCTTGCGCAGTCCAACCGATAGTTATGCCATCTGCGGATGTAAACTCAGCGTCTTCAGTAGGTTGAGTAAATTCTAGCGTCGGGGCCGCGTCGATCGTGATCCGGCCAGCCGCCGTGGTTTGGGTAGTGCCGGCTGAGGAACCCAGTTCGGCGTAGATAACATACACACCTGGTCCGAAATCCGTCGTGTCCCAAGGTGTGATTGGTGTGATGGTGGTGTTGCCCACATTCAGGTTCGAGACCAGCACGGTTTGCGTAAGATCTGTTCTGGACTCAACATACAGCCGCGCCAGGGCGTTGCTCCCCGAAGTGTTGTAGGCTGTCCAACTGATGTCTATGACGGCCCCCTGGTGTACGGTACTGTCCCTGGTGGGCGTCTGGATTGAGACGCCGAACTCAATCGGTGCAGGGATAGTAATCTGATCCTGTAGGATAGGTAGGCAGGTTGTATCTGCCGCAAGACAACTGAGTGCCAGTACCATCAGTACGCCGAAACGCATGGTCAGTACCTCATACAGAGAATGAACCGGTCTCCAGGGAGGGTCCGCCGCTCAGTTTATCGGCACTGCTTTGGCCGGCAATAAAGTCCCAACCGGCGAGACCCATAGGCATTATTCGTGGCCCGGCGGGGCCGTCAAGCCAGCTAGCGGAATGATTGGCAGGTCAGGTGGGTAAGGCTAAGATTCTCCGAGACCGTAGTGCCGATAAGATGGTGGTATGCGGACCGACGGGATCCTGTGCCGCGCTTGATCTCATACCAGCCGCCTCGGAAGGTGTAGCTTGATGAAACTCGGAAATGTAATGGTCGGGCTGGCCCTGGCTGGGATTTGCGTTCTGGCGCTTGCCGCCCAATCCGGTTGCTCGCCAGATTTCTTCCTCAACTTGATAGCCGAACGAGCCGGGCAGTTCACGGTGATCTTCATCAATGATACGGCGTACCGGGCGTCATTCTCGTATGGCTCGTGGGATGCCATGGATCGGAATCCACCGGGGCCGCTTGAGTTTCGTCAGAGAAGACTGGAGGCTCACGACACAGCGGGGCCCACCGCAATTAGCTGCGCGCGTAATTTCGCGATTGGCACGCAGGATTTTTACGACCGCGCCGTCTACCACGAAGTGAACTTATCCTCCACTTTTGATGCCGATGCATTTAACGTGGTCGTTAATTTCTCTGATGCTCCAGCCGATTCGGATTTGGCGGCCGCGGCCACGGTTGGCACCGCCCTGGGCACTGAGCGCCTGCTGGCGGTGGACTACAATTGCGGTGACCAGGTCATTTTCACATTCGTCCAGGATCCAGATGCCACCGGTGGTTTTCGTATAGATTACGCGGTCCTGGAAACTCCGGACGAGTAATGCATCCTGACCGTCTGACTGGGTAGTCGGGGGCGGTCGCCGGTATCTACCTCTCAATAGCCTGTCCATAGCGATGATATGCACATGCCGGCATTCATCTGCCGGCTGGAATCCGCGCACGCATGGTAGTAAGCTAATCGGCATATACATTGACAGCCACCAAATCCAGAGAGGTTGACTGTGTCTCAATTGCCGATTGCTGAAAAAGTCGCCACGAATATGAAAGCCGCTTCCTGGATCCGCGAGATGTTTGAGAAGGGGTGGCGGATGAAAGCCGAGTTCGGCGTGGAGAATGTCCAGGACTTCTCCCTGGGTAATCCGAATGGCGTACCGCCGGAGGCTTTTTTTGAAGCGCTTCAGGCGGTCGCCCGCGAGCGTCAGCCGGCACTACACCGTTACATGCCTAATGTTGGGTTTGACGAGGCGCGGGCGGCGGTGGCGGCATTTATATCCAAGGAATATCGGCTGGAGTTCGAGGCGGCCGACATCATCATGACCAGTGGCGCGGCGGGAGGCATGAACGTCGTCATGCGCGCCATCTGCAATCCGGGCGATGAAGTCATCTTGCTGGCCCCATTCTTCCCGGAATACCGTTTCTATATCGAGCAGGCCAACAGCCAGATGGTGCTGTTGCAGACGGACGATGACTTTCAGCCGGACATCGCGGCGATCGAGGCGGCCATCACGCCGCGGACGCGGGCCATCCTGATCAATTCGCCGAATAATCCTTCCGGAGCGGTCTACACCGAGGAGAAATGCCGCGCGCTGGCCGAGATGCTGGCACGTCACGACAATCCGGATCATCCCATTTACATCGTGACGGATGATCCCTACCGGCGGATCATCTATGACCTGGACTGGTGCCCGACGCCGGCACGGCATTATCACCGCACGTTGATTGTCTCCAGTTACTCGAAGGATCTGAGCATTGCCGGCGAGCGGGCGGGGTACCTGGCGGTGCCGCGGACGGTACCCGAGCGAGAGATGCTGCTTGGGGCCTTGGCGATGCTGAATCGGACGCTGGGCTTCGTGAACGCGGCGGCATTCATGCAGCGCGTAGTGGCGCGTTGTGCCAGTGCGTTGTGCGATGTCGATTATTATCGCGAAAACCGCGACCTGATGTGCAATGCGTTGCGTGAGTATGGCTATGACCTGCAAGTGCCGCGTGGGGCGCTGTACGCGTTTCCCCAGACACCGATACCCGATGACGCGGAGTTTGTGGAGGTATTGGTGCAGCAGAAGATCCTCGGAGTGCCGGGACGCGGTTTTGGTCGTCCGGGATATATGCGGCTGGCCTTCTGTGTCGATCGCCAGACGATTAAGCGCGCCCTGCCGGGCTTCAAGACCGCCATCGATATGGTGCGCTAGTAGTGTTATACCCACGGATCGTGATTACTCGTGTTAATCACACTGACGGGATTTGTTCAGCGGGGGCTTATCTCGGTAACCGGACCGCCCAGAGCCCGGATCGCGGCGCATAGCGCTGCCACGTCGCCCAGGCGATCGCCTAGTTCAGCCGGCACTATCCGACAGGCCGCTACCGCGCCAGGTAAGGCTTCGCGCTGGACAACTGCCCGGGCCGGCTCGAGCAGCAGTTCACCCAGCCGCACGGCCAGTGAGCCGATGACGATCACTTCCGGATTCAGCACATCCAGCAGAATGGCCAGGCCGCGACCGAGATGTTCGGAAACTTCCGCGAGCACCGCCAGGGCATCAGCATCTCCAGCCTGGGCCAGTTCGGCTATCTGGCGGGTGGTGGTATCGGCGGCCTGCCAGCGTTGTGGATAACGCTCGGCGGCCAGGTGAGCGATGCCGGCCCCGCCACACAGCCCTTCCCAGGAGCCGGCCTTACCGAAAGCCATGGGGCCGGAGTCGGCGATGCGCAGGTGTCCCACTTCACCGGCCAGGTCGCAGGCTCCGCGGTGCAATTCGCCGTTGAGAATCAACCCGCCGCCAAAGCCGGTGCCCATGGTCAGGAAGATCGCGTGTTGCGTGCCACGCGCGGCGCCGAAGTACCATTCAGCCAGAGCACCCGCGTTACCGTCGTGCTCGATATAGACCGGCAGTTCAAAGCGCTGTTCGAGCAGTGTTTTGAGTGGGATCTCATCCCAACCGGGTAGATTAGGCGGCGAGTGAATCACGCCGGTGTCGATTGCCAGCGGGCCGCCGATGGACACGGATATCACTCCCGCCGACCGCCCGTCCGTGGCGGCGGTAGCCCGCAGGAGTTCGGCGCAATTGCACAATTCGGCGAAGGTGGCTTCGAAGCCGCGTTCGGTGCATGTGGCGAACTCCGCACGCTGGTGGATCTGGCCACTACGATCACCCAGCACGACCGCCGTCTTGGTGCCGCCGATATCCAGGCCCAGAATGAATGGTTCCATGGTGTTCGTTCCACCACGTGTCAGCCCGCTGAACCGAACGCGGTTTCACCTCCAACCGCGCGGCGCCGCGCGGGCTGAAGCCCGGGGCTCACTAATCAAGAATCCTGCGCACCGACGTCGCGGCCGGCTACTCCACGATCAACGATCGGCCGGTCATTTCCTCCGGAATCTCAAGGCCCAGCATGGTCAGAGCCGTGGGCAGAATGTCCGCCAGGCGCCCGCCCTCTCTGAGTGACACGCCCTTGAAGGCATCGCCATATATGTGCAGTGGTACCGGGAAGGTTGTGTGGGCGGTGTGCGGGCCGCCGGTTTCGGGATCGATCATCAGTTCGAAATTGCCATGATCGGCGGTGATGATGGCGCAGCCGCCGGCTTGCCGGATGGCCTCGAGCACGCGCCCGACGCCTTCGTCCACGGCGTGGCAGGCCTTGACGGTGGCTTTCATCATACCAGTATGCCCAACCATGTCGGGATTGGCGTAATTCAATACGACAAAGTCATCTATGCCGGTCGCCAGACGGGCCAGCATCAGCTCGGTAACCTGTGGGGCCGACATTTCCGGCTGCTCGTCATAGGTGTTGACCTGCGGTGAGGCGACGAGCTGATGCTCTTCGCCCGGGAAGGGCTCTTCGCGGTAATCATTGAAGAAAAACGTGACATGCGGATACTTTTCGGTCTCGGCGCAACGGAACTGCCGCAATCCGAGCTTGCTCAGATATTCGCCGGCGATGTTCGTCATTTTAGGTGGCTTGGGAAAAGCGACCTTGACGGGCAGGCTCTGCTCGTAGGCGGTCAGGGTGACAAAGAACAGGTCGAGCTTCTCTTGACGTTCAAACCCCAGCTCGCGCTCGGCGCCGCTTTTGTCCACGGCGCGGAACGGGAAGGTGTCAAGCGTGAAAGCCTTGGTTAGTTCGCGCGGGCGATCGCCGCGGAAGTTGTAGAAGATAATCGCATCACCATCGCGGACCGTCGCCTCCGGCGTGCGGCCGTCCTCGCTGATCACGGTGGGCGTGACGAACTCATCACCCTGCATACTGGAACTGGTCGGATTGTCGTAATAGCGCTGCAGGGCCTCGGCGGCGCTGGGGGCGGCTTCGGCGTCGCCGCGGGTCAGCATGCGATAGGCGCGTTCGACGCGGTCCCAGCGGTTATCGCGATCCATGGCCCAGTAACGCCCGCAGACGGAGGCGATCTGCCCGACGCCGATGCGGTGTAATTCGGCTTCGATCTGGCGCACGTAGTCGATGCCGCTGGTCGGGGGCGAATCGCGCCCGTCGGTGAAGCAGTGCACGTAGATCCGCTTGAGCCCGCGCTGCGCGGCCAGCCGGACGCAGGCGTACAGGTGCTCCAGCAGGGCGTGTACCCCGATGTCGCTGGCCAGGCCCATCAAGTGCAGGCGGGAGTCGCGTGCCAGGCAAGTCTCGACGGCGGCCACCAGTTCGGCGTTCTGGAAGAAAGAGCCGTCCGCGACCGTTTTGGTGATGCGGACGGATTCCTGGTCCACGATGCGGCCGGCGCCGATATTCTGGTGACCGACCTCACTGTTGCCCATCGTCTCCTGGGGCAGTCCGACGTCCAGCCCGCTGGTGGCGATCAAGGTGGATGGCCATTTTGCCCACAACATCGCGGCCACGGGGGGCTTGGCCACCTTGATCGTGTTGGCATGGTCCCACCGTGGATCGGGATTATGTCCCCAACCGTCACGAATAATCACTACGCAAGGGCGGTTTTTCACTGGCACGGCCACTATTGCTCTCCTTGGTACTAATATGAAGCCTAGCATCCCGGGCCGGTTTTTCAAACCTTCCGGGCAGACAGCCGGCGGCTACTCGGGCATAATACGGGCCATGAAGCGTGTATTGCCGAAAACAATCCGGTCAGGGGCCGTTCCCTCGTCGGGAGGGTATCTGACCGGGAGCACCTCGCATGGGGGCCTGCACAAATGATTTTACTGGAAAGTGGACCCGCCAAGACTGATCGCATGTACTGGCTTATCGTCACCCTGGTCTTTCTGGGCTATGGCCTCTGGTGCCTGTACGATGGTCTGTATCGCTACCACGATCAGAACCGTGCCCAAGCGGCGCAGGTTCTGCGGCAACGCGATATCGACGGACCGTACGACCTCGACAGGAACATCACCCAGGACGACTTCGACGCGCTGAAGGCCACCACGGACCTGAAACGCGACCAGGTCCACGCGGCCTTTGGCGAGCCGTCGCGCACGCGCCGCGAGCACCAGCCCGGTCAGGGTTTGACTGACACGGCCGTCGATACCGAATACTACCTCAGCCGCTATGGGCTGGCGATCGTCCGGATCAGTCCAATGACCAGTCGCGTCGATAAACGGATAACGGAATGGATTGAGTGGGAACACAGCGCGGACGACATTCGCATGCAATTCTACATGGGCGGCGTGGTCGGATTGGTAGCGCTCTTCTTTCTCTACCGGGCCTACCGAGCCGCTACTTTGCGGGCCGTCATGGACGCTGACGGTCTGACATATGGCGGGCAGCGCATCGCCTTCGCCGACATGGTGTCCTTGCGCGATTATAATCGCAAGGGCTGGGTTGATCTGTATTACCGCGTCGGCGGCAGCCAGAAGAAGTTGCGGATCGACAATCAGAAGATCGCCAAATTTGAAGAGATTGTCGCGTTGCTGTGTGAGAAGAAGGGCTTCGAGAATCCGCTCAAGGCCAGGTCTGAGGAGGACGAAACCGAGGTCGGGCAGGAGGAAGCAGCGCCGCGGGCTACCGGCGACGCGGTATCAGACCAGGACCGCGATACCCGGGAATAGGCCGTGCTTTCCCCGCATGAGCTTGGGAAGATCGACGCCGACGGTCGCGTCTGCGTGGACGCCTTCTGCCTGAGTTGCGGCTACAACGTCCGCACGCTGCCCGCCAACGGAATCTGTCCCGAGTGTGCCCAGCCGGTCGGGCCATCGCTGCGCGGTGAGCTGCTGCACTTCGCCGATGCACGCTGGGTGAACCGGCTCGCCCGCGGCGCCCTGTTAATCCTCATCGCTATCGGCGTGTCGGTTGGCCTCTACCTGCTCTCACCCATTATGATGGGAGTCTTCTTCGCGATCTCACCACCGGTGCCCGGCGGACCCGGGATGCCAACGATCGTGCCCTTCACGATGATCGCGCAATCCGCGCTCGGCCTGGGCGCTGTTGTCATCGCCATGATTGGGTTCTTCCAACTCAGCATCCACGAGCCCGCCGCGCCCGCCCGACCGGGGGGATTTCGCACCCGGCGCTTCGTTCGCTACGGTCTGTGGCTCATGCCGGCGCCCATCGTCCTCGGGCTGATGGCGACGCTAACTGTGGTGAGCCAGTTCACCGTCACTACTGCCGTTCCGGCGTTCCCCAGGTTGCCGATGTTCTTCTGGGTATTCATGGTCGGTGCCGCGCTGACTTTCTTCGTCGGGTACTTCCTGGTGCCGCTCGCCAGCTTGCGGTTGATGAGCCGGCTCATGCGCCGAGTTCCACGGCCGGGACTGGTCCGGTTCGCGCAGATCGAATTCTGGGGACTGCTGGTCGCGGGTGGCTTCCTGCTGCTCGGATACGCCTGGATGATCATCGCGTTTTTCATTCCCTTGATGCGGGCTCTCCCCACCCTGACCACCATGCCGGCGACGGTCCCGGTATCGGTCACAATGACCCCCGGCGCGCCTGCCGCGGTTGTAAACTACTCATATCCCTCGGGCTCGACACCGATTACCACGCCAAGCGCTCCAGCCGGAGTAACGACCCTGCCGGCAGGGGCACTGCCACCGAGCATGTTTGCCTTCGGACCCGCCTTCCTTATCATCGGCGGGCTCTCCGGGCTGGGAGGCTGTGCAACAACTGGTTTTCTTGTGGCCGGGATAGTGCTGTTAATACTCGTGCAGCGGGCGTTGGCGCGGGCCGCCCGTGAAGCGGAACAAACCGTGGCCGATTCGTTGGCGGCCAATTCGCCGCACTATTCGTCGTCCTGATCCGCCTCAGTTTCGGCTTCGGCTTCGGCTTCTTCTTCCTCGTCTTCCTGGGCCACCTGTAGCGCGCGTGCGGTGGCTTGGACGACTTTATGCGCGGGCAGGATCAGACCTGAGCCCGTCGAGCCCATCAGGGCATACGATCGCCCGCTACTATGCTCGAGGTCCTCATCGTCCGGCTGCTGACTTACTGGGACACCGACTACTTTTCCATTCGCACCGTAAACCGGGAGTCCGACGGTCATGTCGATCGGACCGCCGGCGACAATAAGATAACGCGGCTTAGATGCCTGACCGGCCATTACGCCTTCGGTTACCAGCGGAGCACGGTCAAAAAAGCGGCCCATGCGTCCGACAGTGAGCAGTCGTTTTCCCAGCTCGGCCGTGGTGGTTTCGGTTAGATCAACATAGTCGAATTTCTTGTCACCAACATCCTTGATTCGCACCCAGGCCAGACCGAGTTCCGTGTCGCGCGCGATGACTTTGGCGGGCAAGCCCTCGGTATCGTCGCCGATAAGCACTTTGAGGTCAGTGGGTGTGGACTGGCCACTCCAACTCATGCCCCCCAGGGCCCGACCGGCACAGAGCACCAGCCCCTCGGGCTTGATCATCGTACCGACAATTTCGGTTTCCGAGTCGTAACCGCCATACGAACCCTGAGTCTTGAGCACAAATTTAACCGTTACCAGGGCTGGATCGACTCGTTCGATCAGGGCTTTATACAGGCGATCATGCTCGGCCTGGGTGGGAGTAGTGGCCACCAGCATTGCCCCGCCGAGTGCCAGTATCACCAGCCAGCCAGGTGGTCGCGTAAATCGCGTCATGTTTTACTCCTTATCGCCGTCGTTGTCGTCGGCCGTTGGCTTCCAGTCGGGTTCGATGTACTGGAAGTGTGTTTTCACCCCGCGCAACACCACCATCACCAGCCGCTCGGGTTGCTCTTTCGCGATGTTCTTCATAACCCGGCGGTAGCTTTTCAGGCCCTGGATGGGTTGATCCTGAATGCGCTGGATCAAATCGCCTGCGTTGATGCCGCCCAGCCCGGCCCAGCCGGCGCCTTCCACCTGCTCCACCAGTACGCCGCGCACATCCTCATCCCAGCGATTCTCGTCGCGGTCGAAGAAGGTCAGTTCGCGGACGGTGAGCTCGAAGTCCTCGTTGCGATCGCGCCGGGCCTCCTCTGGTGATAGTCGCGTCGGCTCCAACTCTACTTTGACATCTAGTTCCTGCCCATCGCGCAATAGCGTCAAGGTTGCCAGTTCGCCGATCTCCAGCCGACGTACCAACCGGGATAGTTGTCCCGCATCCTGCATGCCGCGCAAACGCAGTGGCTCGCCGTTGAGTTTGAGGATTACATCGCCGACTAGCAGGTCGCCGCTGGCCGCCAGGGTACGGGGGTAGACGCGCGTAATGCGGTAGCCTTGTATGTCGGGATAGCCCAGTTTCTCGGCCAGCTTGCGCAGGACAGGCTGGGTGGCGATACCGATCCAGGATTTGCGCACCTCGCGCGGCGGATCCTCCATCTCATCGGGCTTGGGTTTGAGCAGCGTTACGTGGTTTTTACCGCGACGATCGAATTCGATCAGCAGGAACTCCGGCAATGGCTCGCGTTCCATGGTCTGCTGGTAACGTCGGATGAGGGTTGGCAGGTCGGTGACCGGCTGGCCGTCGATGGCACGTAAGACGTCACCATAGTGTATTGGTGGTTCTGCCAGTTGAGCTGGTCCCCCGGAACGCACACTGCTCATGAGCACGCCGGCGGTGTTGTCCAGGCGTCGTTCGCGGGCCATTTTCTCGGTGATTTCCATGACCGTCAGGCCCCAGGCGCGCAAGGCCGCCTCGTCGCCCTTGTCCTTCTGTAAAACTTCAGTGGTGACCGTGATCTCATCCGCCAGGGGCTGGCCGTCGCGCTGAACCTGGAACCGGATAGAACCACCAATGGGTAGTGTGGCGATTTGTTTCAGTAGTGGTGGGACCTCTTCCGGGTAACGGACGGTGACAGCCGTGCCGTCGATGCTCAGGACCACGTCGCCGGCCTGGAGCCCGGCCCGTTCCGCCGGCCCGTCCGCCACCACGGAATTGATCAGCACACCCGCGTCCAAACCGGTTTTTTTGATGGATTTGAAGCTCACGCCGATATAGCTGCGCGGCACTTCGCCGTGGGCGATCAGCTCGGCCACGACGCGCTTGGCCAGGTTGCTGGGAATCGCGAAGCCGATGGATGACTGGCCGAGTTCGTTGACGCCGACGATTTCGCCGTTGAGGTTTACCAGCGGGCCGCCGCTATTTCCGGGATTGATGGCGGCGTCGTGCTGGATCCAACGGGTGAACAGGCCGGTGCGCTGGCCCCATTCCAGCTCCATCTCCTCCAGATCGTCGCCGCCGAACTCGCCACCGAATACGCGGTCGGTATTGGAGACAATTCCCAGGGTGACCGAGCGGGAGAGGGCGAAGGGTGAGCCCATGGACATGACATAATCGCCGATCTGGAGTTTTTCGGAGTCGCCGAAGTGGGCCACGGGCAGTTCGGTTCCGCGGGCCAACTCAGCCAGGTTGAGTTTGAGCACGGCCAGGTCGGTGAGTGGATCCTCGCCGACCATTTCGGCGTTGATCTCCTGTTTATCCGCCAGGCGGACCTTGAACTTTTTGCCGTTGTCGGTGACGTGCTGGTTGGTGACGATGTAACCCTCGGGGGAAATGATAGTGCCGCTGCCAGTCGAGCCGCCCTTGCGTTCCTTGCCACCCCAGTATTGCACGGTGATAACGTCGATGTTCACCAGAGCTGGAAATACGCGGTCGCGGGCACCGGCGATCATCTGGCGGACTTCCTCGCGCAGCTCGCCAGGGGGTGGGGCAACTGTGGGACCGGTTTGTACCCGGTCATCTGAAATTGTGGGACCGGTTTGTAACCGGTCATTGGACTGTGTGGCGGCCTGTGTCGGATCGGCAAAGGCCATCGACAGACTGCTCAGAACCAGCGCCAGGCCGGTCAACAGCGTTTTTATTCTCGAATCGCAGAGTCGAGACGACATGCTTGCTCCTTGCGTGTCAGGTCCGGTCAGGGAGAGTCCCCAGCCCGCTGAAGAGACCACCACTTAACGGGGCAAAACATTATATGGCCAATGGGCTGCCAGGGTGCAGGATGGTTGGTGGAAAGGTTGCCGGTGCTGCTCCTCAGGATTCTGGCTTGTCACTGCGCGGACGGCGCCGGCGGCGGTGTTCCATCAGGAAGGAGATGCGCTCGTCGGTTACCGGGCCCAGCTCACGCCGGAGGTGTTGGCGGGCGTCGGTCAGGGACGTTCGGCGTGAAAGATGGGTCAGCACGATCCGCTCGTTGTTCAGGCGGGGGATGATGTCGCGCAGGTAGCTGACATGCATGTGGGAGCCCGCCGCGGCCCGTGTACGATGATCGGGCTCGACGAACGTGCACTCCAGGAGCAGGATCTTGCTATCGCGGACGCAATCCAGATCGAGGAAATCGCCGGGCGCGGTATCGCCGCAATAGGCCACCAGCGGGATTTCAATGCGGCGGGTGATCTGTACGCCCTGCCGCTTCAACTCGACGAGCTGTGGGCCGGTAAGATCGCGATATTCTTCCAGCAGCTTTTGGCGCACCTCGATGGCCGCGAAACCCAGGGCCTGCACCAGACTGCGGTCGTGCCGCCGGCAGGGGTGATTGACCACAAAGGGGCGGACGAGCAAATCACGCCGCAGGGGAATATCCTGATCCGGGATGGCCGGGTGGATATTGCCGGGTGGCTCGCGCCCGTCGATATCGGCCCAGACGCGTAATAGTCGGTGTAACGGTTCGACGAGCGGTTCTGGGGCGTAGACGTGTCCGGGAGCGTTGTCGATGAACATCCGCTGTGAAAAGTAATATGCGATACCGGCGGCGTGGTCCATGTGTCCATGGGTCAGGAAGACGTGGTCCACGGCCAGTACATGGCGCTGGCAGCGTCCGACGTCAAACGCCAGGTTCAGCTCGGGCGCGACGAAGTAGGTCTCCTCCCCGGCCAGTGAGAAGCCCAGGAGGCGGATACCGTCATGCAGAATTTCCGCGACCGGTTGCGCCATGGGAGTTTTATAACCGCTGGCGGCCTGGAAGTCTGCCCACCAAGGCGTTCTACTCGCCCACCCGCAGCATCCCATTGACAGTAAGCCAGCGGCGGCGGTACATTCCAGATTCGGTGTGTTCGGCCCTGGTCGTAGTGCACCGAGTGTTCGCGACTGCCAATCATTATTGAAACGGAGAGCGTGAGTGGCTCACGTGGTCGGGGTACGGGGCCCGACGGTGTCCCCAGGATCGAGGTCGGTATGAGGATCTTCATGTTAGGGTGGGAATTCCCGCCCTACATCAGCGGTGGTTTGGGGACGGCCTGCTATGGTCTGACCCGCGGTCTGGATAGTCTTGATGTCGAGGTGCTGTTCGTGCTGCCGCGGCCGATCGAGACCACGCATTCCAGCCATGTGCGCTTGCTGTCTCCCGCCACGCCACTTTCCACGACCAGTACCCCGGGAGCACTCGACGTGGCTGGGGCGGCGCTGCGGCAGTTAATGCATGCCAAATTCTGGGCGGTCGACTCCAATCTGCGTCCGTATGTCACGCCTGCCGCGCCGGAGGCCGCGGCCGGGGAGCAGTCAGTACCCCAGGCGAAAAAGGTCTCCGGCCCGGGCGGTAGTCAAGGGGCGCCATCCGCCCGCCCCCCTGGGGAGCAGTCCAAGGCAACCAAGCCGGAAAGTGGCCCGGGTGGGGATTATACGGGTGACTTGTTTATTGAAATTCAACGCTACGCCGGCCTGGCGGCCCAGTTGGCCGGCATTGAGAGTTTCGACCTCATTCACGCCCATGACTGGATGACTTACCTGGCGGGCATCGCCGTAGCCGATCTGACTGGCAAACCGCTGGTTGTGCATGTGCACTCGACGGAGTTCGACCGTTCCGGCGTTCATGTAAATCAGCAGATCTACGATATTGAGCGGGCGGGGATCCAGCGGGCCACGCGGGTAATCTGTGTCAGCCACCTGACGCGGAACATAGTTCTCCAGCATTATGGTCCTGAACCGCGCAAGGTGGATGTGGTCTATAACGCCATTGACGATTTTGGCGACTCAACTCCGCGCGCCCTGCCGCCCATCGCCCGCGATGAGAAGATCGTACTCTTTCTGGGCCGCATCACCATGCAGAAGGGACCGGAATACTTCCTGGCGGCCGCCAAGCGGGTCCTCGAGATCATGGACAATGTGCGCTTCGTGATGGCCGGCAGCGGAGACCTGGCGCGTGACATGATGAACCTGGCCGCCGAAATGGGCCTGGGCGAGAAGGTGCTCTTTACCGGCTTTCTGCGGGGTGACGATGTACGGCGAGTATTCCGCATGGCGGACTTATATGTGATGCCATCGGTTTCCGAGCCCTTCGGCATTGCTCCCCTGGAAGCCCTGGCGAACGACGTGCCGGTGCTGATTTCCAAACAGAGTGGCGTGTCCGAGATTCTGACCCATGCCCTGAAAGTGGATTTCTGGGATGTGGACGAAATGGCCAACAAAATCATCGCGGTCTTGAGGCACCCACCACTGCAAGCCACGCTGCGCGATCATGGCAATATCGAGGTTCGCCGCCTTTGTTGGACCGATTCGGCCCGTAACTGCTTGCGGATCTACGAAAAGGCTGTTGCCGGCCGGCAGGATTAGCGGGTATCAATGGCATCTATATGCATATACTTCCAGGTACATCAGCCGTTCAGGTTGCGGCGCTTCAGCGTATTCGAACGGGGCTCGGAATATTTCGATACGGAGAAAAATCGCGAACTGCTCGGCAAGGTGGCACAAACCTGTTATCTGCCGACTAACGCGCTCATCGCGGATTTGATCGCGCGCCACGGGGGGCGCTTTCGCCTGGCTTTCAGCTTGTCCGGAGTCGCCCTCGAGCAGATGCGGGACTATGCGCCGGACGTGTTGGAGTCCTTCCAGCGCCTGGCCGCGACGGGCGCGGTTGAGTTCCTGGCTGAAACGTACCACCATTCGTTAAGTTTCATCTACTCGCCGGAAGAATTTGTCGCCCAGGTCGAACGGCAGCGGGCCTTGGTGGAGGAGCTGTTTAGCCAGTCGCCGCGGGCGTTCCGCAACACGGAGCTGATCTATAACAACACCCTGGCGCGGGTGGTCGCCGAGCTGGGTTATCGGGTGATTTTGTGCGAGGGCGCCGATCATCTGCTGGGCTACCATTCACCGGCTTATTTGTACAATCCACCCGGTAGTCCGGACGTGTCCCTGTTGTTGAAGAACTATCGCCTCTCGGATCACATCACCGCCCACTTTGGCAACCAACAATGGCGGGAATGGCCGTTGACCGCCGAGAAGTTCGCGCGCTGGATTCACGAAGTGAATGAAGACGAGCACGTCGTGAATCTGTTCATGGACTACGAGACCTTCGGTGAACGTCACCAGGCGGAGACGGGCATTTTCGATTTTCTACGGCACTTGCCCGCGCGGATTCTGCGACTGCCGAACAGTGACTTCAAGACTCCCAGTGAGTGTGCCGCGGCCTATCCCGGCCAGGGCGAGTTTGACGTGCCCCACATGATCTCCTGGGCGGAAACCGAACGGGACGTATCCGCCTGGCTGGGTAATGCCATGCAGTCCAACGCGCTGCACCAGCTTTATCGCCTGGAAGCCCAGGTTAAACAAAGTGGTGATGAAGTCATCCTGGAAAACTGGCGCCGACTGCAAACGTCAGATCATTTCTATTACATGTGTACGAAGCAGTTCGTGGATGGCGATTACCGCCGTCGGTTCAATCCCTACGATTCACCATACGACTCATTTATCAACTTCATGAATGTGCTTGATAACTTGCGCGCCCGCCTGGCCTGACTCACATTCCTCGCGGTGTCGTCTACCACGAAGGCACGAAGGCACAAGAAATGCCGAGAGACGGCGTGGGTTTGCTCAACTCCTCCCGGCCCTGGCCACGCCGGTGGAGGTGGGTTGAGCCGAACGTGGCAGTGGGGGTGGGCTCGGATTATTTCTTTTCGCGGAGCTGGCGGAAAAAACCGACCAGCACGGGGCGCGGAATACTGGCCAGTTGTTCGGGTGGAATTTCATCGAGCATCAAGGCCTGCATGACTTCCTCGGCGAGCGGTAAATCGGCGCGGATTTCCGTGGCCAACTCCTGCGCCTGGGTCAGGTCACCCTGGGCCATGTGCTGGGCATAACGGATAATCAGGTCTTCCATCATCGCCTTGGCCAATCGGGCATCGCCGATCGGCAGGTTGTCGGAATCGGCTATGCGTGCCGGCGGAGGTTCGGGCACGGCCCCCGTATCGCGGTCGTGCATGATGTTATGCGCCAGGTCGCGACCTTCGTCCAGTAGTCGGCGCTGGCGTTCTTCATCAGACTGGTCAAGTGGAGCGAGGTCGAGGATTTCGATCTGGTCCGAGGGGGTGGGGATGTAGACGCTGTTGTGACAGTGCGGGCACTGGCCGCGCTTGCCGGCATGTTCATCGCCAGCCCGGATCATTTTTCCACAGTGGTCGCAGTGAAACTCGATCGCCATGGTCTACCCCTTTCTGTCAGACATTGTACCGCATCGTGGTAAACTGAGTGATTGCTCATCCGCTAAATCGATTCGGTCGAGTCGTCAATCCCTGGACGGGTCCTTCTCGTGCCGCGCGCGAAACAGCAGGCGCATGGGGATCTCGTTAAATGGTAGCAGTTCGCGCAGCCGATTTTCCATAAACCGGCGATAGTTATCGCTGACCAGGGCCGGGTCGTTACAAAATAGCACAATTGTGGGGGGCGCGGTGGACACCTGGGTGGCGTAGTAGACTTTAACCGGGCGGGTGCCGTGCTTGGCCGAGGGTCCGCGGGCTTCCAGAATAACCTGCAGGATCTGGTTGAGGCGTCCGGTTGTGACACGCGTCAGGGCCTGCTTATACAAGCTGAGGGCCACATCAACAGAAGCATCGATGTTCTTGCCAGTCGTAGCCGTGATGAACGTGATTGGTGAGTATCTCAGGGCGGGAATAATCCGCGTCAGGTAGTCGGCGTAATCGGCACTGGTAGCGCGGTCCTTGGCCAGATCCCATTTGTTGATTGTCAAGACAATCGGGCGGTACTCCTCAAGTACGGCCCGGATCAACTTGAGATCCACCTCGGCGACCGGGACAGTGGCGTCGATCAGCACCATGACCACATCGGCTCGTCGGATGGAACGCAGCGCGCGGGAATAACTATAGAATTCGATATCGCTCATCTGGCTTTTTTTGCGCACGCCGGCGGTATCAATCGCGATAAACTGCCGACCGTCCTTCTGGAAAGACACGTCGACCGCGTCGCGCGTGGTCCCGGGGACCTCGCTGACAATCATGCGCTCCTCGCCGGCCAGGGCATTTACCAGCGTGCTTTTGCCGGTGTTGCGCTTGCCGACGATAGCCAGTTTCATCACGGGTTTTTCCAGAGTCTGTTCGCCCGCCGGACCCAGGACCTCCCGCAGCCGGTTGAGCAACTGGTCGCACCCCCGGCGATGCAAGGCTGATAAGCATAGTGGTTCGCCAAAGCCCAACTTGTTGAACTGGCCGGCTTCCGGTTCGTGGACCGGGGCATCGACCTTGTTGGCCGCCAGGATGACCGGACGTTCAATACGGCGCAAAAGAGTAGCAACGGTCTGGTCGAGGGGGGTCAAGCCATCGTGTACGTCTACCAGGAAGATAACGACATCGGCGCGGGCGATGGCAAAGTGAATCTGGTCCTCGACGTGTTGTTCGAGCTGGTCATCATCAATGATGCCCAGGCCGCCCGTGTCGACCAGTTCGAAATAGTGCTCCTGGTATTCGATGACCGTGGATACACGATCGCGCGTAACGCCGGCGCGCGGATCGACGATGCTGATGCGCTGCCGCGCCAAGCTGTTCAGCAGCGAGCTTTTGCCCACATTGGGGCGACCGACAATCACGATCACGGGTAGTGCCATGCCGTGAATGATACGGCAGGGTGACGTTACTTGGAACGGGCCACGGCGGATTGGGCTGGAGATCGTGGGCCGGCCGGTCAGGCCACCCAACGTCGCTGGCGGAAGCCATTGTGTCCGCGACGTTTCAGTTTGGCTAACTGTGTCTCGATCAGTTCCCGGGTGGACATAATCTCGCAGCCCTTGGCGGCCAGTTGGCGCAGAGTCATATCCGCTTCATTGGGATTCCAGTAACCGCAAGCGTCGCCAATCAAGGTTACACGGCGATGGCGTAGCAGCAGGCCCAGGACGAGTAACTTGATTGACAGCTCGAGAGAGACTCCGAAGACCAGGAAGCGATGAGTGGGTATTTCGGTCAACAAGCGGTCAAGCTTCGGATTCGTAAAGGGATCGCGGTGCTGCTTGCTGAGGATGGCTTGCTGGTAATGTTGGAGCAGATCGAGGGGCACGCATAAACAATTGTCGGACTGGACCACGATATGGTTGGGCAGCAGTGTATAGGTAGTCTTGCGCTGGCCGAGCGTGCCCAGCACGCAACACGGATTGCTGATACCGCGCACTTCATTGGGGCGACGTGTATCGACGCATGAGAGCATTGGTACTTTGGTCCAGCGCGCCAGGGCCATCACGTGTTTCATGTTACTGGTGATAATGTCGGCTTTGTTTATCAGGCGGGCGCCGTTGGGAGAAAGGTAGTCGCGTTGCGTGCACACATCGACGAACACAGCGGACAGACGATTCTTCGGCACAACTCGACCCTCCGGACGAGCGAGTGATTTGAGACGCCTCGAACAGACAAGCCATGTCCGTATGGGCTATCCGATTACTGCTTGTCTGCATCGAAATGCTGAGGCGGTCAGCGCACCCGCCAATCGTGCTTCTAACACACTCCTCCGTCTGGTGGAATTCTAAGCGCGCCTGCTTGGCAAAGGCAAGTGAAAAGTGCTGCTCTATGCGGCTACCGAGCGTCCGGATAACCATGAGGAAAGTGTTAAAGAATTATCGGGACTAAGTGCTGGAGCAACACTCAGCGTGGCAAAGTGGATTGTGGTGCCGCCGGACTTCTGGCAGGCGCTCAAAGGGGCGGCGACAAAAGAGCGCGGTGTTTTAACGGTTTTGCCGATGGATGCCAGACGGTCATGTGCCACGACTGCCAGACGGCTGCTCGTTAGGGCTTATCAGACGGCGGGGGTCGTCTCGGTACGCTGGGGGATTGTCCCTGGCGCTACGCTTCCGAGTGGCCTTTCGCCCGCGCCATATTGTACGCTTCTGTTAAGCGTGTGCGCGCCTCGGGATCCTAAGTGTCCGGTAAACGGATTGGCACAGGTGAATTCCTGGGAATACGACATAAGTGGGCGTACAGGGCAGCGCAAGTCCAATCGGAAGAAGAAGGGCCGTGGACTCCAAGGTCCCGCGGCTCCCGATACCGCATCCCACGCGCTTGAACGGAAAGAACCCGTGAAACCCGCGTCTCAACCCGAGTTTCCCAGGCCGCCTATTCCGTCGTCAGCCACGTATGTGGACGCGGAGCGTCGGTCCGGAAACTCACGGCAATAAGCCAGGGTATCCATGACTACGTGCCGCTGGAGATGTTTCTCTGACGGCTCGATCGATGGGAAGAGGTCGCGGTTGATCGCATTCTATCGGTTGCATGAATCAGCGCCAGCATTGGCTGTAGGAGTTTGAACTAATGGCCAGAAACAAAAACAAGAAGAACAGGAAGCCCAGCGCGAAACGACCCGTCGACGAAGCCAACCGCCAGCCAGACAACGCGCTCGAGCCTGGCCAGGACTCGAAGAAACCGACTTTCAATGTTGAGTCGCTGGAGCCGCGTATTCTTCTGTCAGCTTCATGGGTGGACGCCGACACCGGCGACGTCATCGACGGCCCCACCGACGGCGACGATATCTATATGGGTGACCTGGCGGACAATCTGGCCGACGGAGGCGCGGGCGACGACATCCTCTTTGGCAACGACGGCGATGATACGTTGATCGGTGGCGCGGGCAATGACATGTTGTTCGGCGGCGCGGGTGATGACATCCTCGACGGCGGCGGCGGCAATGATATGGTCGACTACTCCGATGCGGGTGGTGGGGTCACGGTCGATCTCGGCACCGGAACCGCGTCTGGAGCCGCGGGCACAGACACCATCAGCAACGTCGAGAACGTCACGGGATCAGACCACGACGACACGCTCACTGGGGATGCCAGTGACAACGTGATCAACGGGGGGGCAGGCGATGACACCATCGATGGTGGCAGCGGCACCGACACGGCTGACTACAGCAACGCCGACGCTGCCGTTACCGTCGATCTCGCCGCTGGCCAGGCCGACGGCCAGGGACACGACACTATCAGTAATGTCGAGAACGTGATCGGCGGCGTCCATAACGACGTCATCACCGGAAACGACGAGGCCAACGTGCTTGATGGCGACGCGGGCAACGATACGATCTCGGCCGGCGCGGGTAACGATATGCTCGACGGTGGCGCGGGCGACGATGTACTCGACGGCGGCGCGGGCGACGACATTCTCCGCGGTGGCGCGGGACACGATGTCGCCGACTACAGCACCGCCGAAAGCAGCGTGACTGTCAACTTCAACGAAGACGGCGTGGACGCGGCTCAGCCGGGCGTGGACACGCTCACTGGCGTCGAGGAAGTCGTCGGATCCCAGCACGACGACACCTTCGCCTTCGGCAATCCCGCCAACGGCGCGACTTACACGGTCGATGGGGGCGGCGGTCACAACACGCTCGATCTCGGCAACTTTAGCAGTGACGACGTGACGTTCCGGAATGGCACGGTCGCGGTTGACATGGGTGATGGTCAATCCTTCTCCATCGAGCACGAGAACATCAATTCGGTGCAATGCGCCGACAAGACGATGAATTTCGTCACCTGGGACGGCGAAGCCGCGAGTGACGACGCCACGGACGCGGCCAACTGGAGCAATGACAGTGTCCCCGGTGAAAATGACATTCTGGTTTTCAACGATACCTCCGATTCGAACGCGGTCTTCGACGCTGGTTTCGCTAACAGCGTTGGCGGCCTGCTGATCGATGCCGATTACGACGGGACGATCACGCTCGCCAGTGACCTGGAACTGGACGGGGACTTTGTCCAGAACGGTGGAGCTTTCGTCACCGGCGCTCACAAACTCGATATCGCGGGTGACCTGCTGGTCACCGACGGCGACCTGACCATCCAGAACGAATGCGAAGTCAGTGGCAACATCACGCAGACCGGCGGCAGCATTAATGCCGATGAGGGCACGCTGATACTTGTCGGCGACAGCAAGACCATCGACCTGAACGAGTCCTCAAGCGTGGGTAACCTTGAAGTGGACATGGGATCGTCTCAAACGTTGACGCTGGCTAGCGATGTGGACGTCACGGGCGATCTCACGATCACGATGGTCAATAAGATCAATGACGGATCGTTCAACGTCGCCGGTAACGTGACCAGCAATCACAGCTCGCTCAGTGATTCGAGCACCGGTACGATCAAGCTGACTGGCAATGGAGACCAGGTTCTCTCCGGCGGGGGTGTCGAGGGTGACATTCCCACGCTCGAAATCGCCAAGGACGGTGGCACGATCACCATTTCGGATGCGATTACTGTTGACGGCGATCTGACTGGCGGCGGGGCGAATGTATCCGGCGATCTGATCCTCAGCGGTAATTCCAAGACGGTCGAGCTGGATCCCGGTGTCACGCTGGAAAATCTTGAGATCGACATGGGGTCGTCCCAGACTTTGACGCTGGTCAGCGATGTCGGCGTCACGGGCGATCTCACGATCACGATGGTCAATAAGATCAATGACGGATCGTTCAACGTCGCCGGTAACGTGACCAGCAATCACAACTCGCTCAGTGATTCGAGCACCGGTACGATCAAGCTGACTGGTGATGGAGACCAGGTTCTTTCCGGTGGCGGCGTTGAGGGTGACATCCCCTCACTGCACATAGATAAAACCGGCGGCACGATCACCATTTCGGATGCGATTACTGTTGACGGCGATCTGACTGGCGGCGGGGCGAACATCTCCGGCGATCTGATCCTCTGTGGTTATAACAAAATGATCGATCTGACGCCCGGGACCACTCTGGACAACCTTGAAATTAACATGGGATCCAGTCAGGTTCTTACGCTGACCAACGACGTGCAGGTTGCAGGCAACCTTGCTTTCACCAATCTTGATGAATTCCACGGCGCGTCGTTTATCGTGACTGGCGACGTGTCCGGCGATGTGGCCCCCATCGAGCACACCGGCGACGGCAAGATCATCATCGCCGGAACCGGGGACGAAACTCTGACCGGAACCGACAACGATGATACCATGCGTGGTGGCGAAGGCAACGACGTCATTGACGGTGGCGCGGGTACCGATACCGTCGATTACGGCGACGCGGACTCGGCCGTTTCGGTTAATCTCAACAGCGGCCAGGCTTCGGGTGGCGATGGCAGCGATTCGCTCATCGACATAGAGAACGTGACGGGATCCGATTATAACGACACCATCAGGGGCGATGCTGGCGCAAATGTCATCGACGGCGGCGCGGGCAATGACAGCGTATATGGTGGCGATGGTGCGGACGTAATCGACGGCGGCGCGGGTAATGACTCACTGAGAGGTGAGGCCGGCGACGATGTCATCAGCGGCGGCGAAGGCAATGACTCGCTCTACGGCGGCACGGGCGATGACGTCCTCGACGGTGGCGCGGGTTCCGACTACGCCAACTATTACTACTCCGACACCGCTGTCGACGTTAACCTGGCCGACGGTACGGCGACCGGCGAGGGCACGGATACGCTCAGCAACATCGAGAACGTGACCGGTTCGCAACACGACGACACGCTCACCGGCGACGACAACGGCAACACGATCTATGGCCAGGGCGGCGACGACGTGATCGACGCCGGCGGCGGCAATGACAGCGTTTACGCCGGCGAAGGCGCCGACGTGATCGACGGTGGTTCGGGCGACGACTCGATAAAGGGAGATGCCGGCGACGATGTCATTAACGCCGGCACGGGCAATGACAGCGTCTATGGCGGGGCTGGCGACGACGTTCTGGACGGCGGCGATGGGAGCGATTATGTCAAATTCTATTATTCGGAGTCGGGCGTTGACGTAAATTTGGCTGACGGGACCGCCACGGGTGAAGGCGTCGATACGCTGACCAATTTCGAGAATGTGACCGGTTCTCAGCACGACGACGCCATCACTGGCGACGACAACGACAATCGGCTCTACGGTTATGGCGGCGACGACACGATCAACGCGGGCGCCGGCAATGACACTGTGTATGGCGGCGAAGGGGCCGACTTGATCGATGGTGGCGCCGGAAACGACTACCTCAAGGGCGAAGCCGGCGACGATATGATTAGCGGTGGCACGGGCAACGATACGCTCTACGGCGGCACGGGCGACGATGTCATGGACGGCGGCGAGGGCGTCGACACCGCGAACTACTACTACTCGGCGGCGGGCGTCGAGGTCAATCTGGCCGACGGCACGGCGACCGGCGAAGGTACGGATACGCTCAGCAACATCGAGAACGTGACCGGTTCGCAACACGACGACACGATCACCGGCGACGAGAACGATAATAGAGTATACGGTTACGGCGGCGATGATGTCATTAACACTGCCGGAGGTAACGACACGGTTTACGCCGGCGACGGCGCCGACGTGATCGATGGCGGCGCCGGAAACGACTACCTCAAGGGCGAAGCCGGCGACGATACGATTAGCGGTGGCACGGGCAACGATACACTCTACGGCGGATCGGGTGACGATCTCCTGAGTGGCGGGGCGGGCGATGACTACATACGCGGCGAGTCCGGCGTCGATACCGTCGATTACTCCGACGCCGAGTCCAGCGTCACGGTCGACTTGAGCACGACCTCCGCCCAGGACACCGGCGGCGCCGGAACCGATCGCATTTACGACGTCGAGAACCTGACCGGCAGCGATTATGACGACACGCTCACCGGGACCAGCGGCGACAACGTGATCATCGGCGGCGCCGGCAAGGACGTCATCGATAGCGGCGCGGGTGACGACCAAGTCGACGGCGGCGCGGGCAACGATAACATCACCACCGGTGACGGCGCGGATGTAGTCGACGGCGGCGTGGGCAACGATGACATCTCCACCGGTGACGGCGCGGATATCGTCGACGGTGGCATCGGCAACGACGACATCGACAGCGGGGCTGGTGACGACCATGTCTTTGGCGGCGCGGGCAACGATAACATCTCCACCGGTGACGGCGCGGATTTCGTGGACGGTGGCGATGGCGCCGACGTCATTTCCGCCGGTGCCGGCGATGACACGTTAATCGGCGGCATGGGTCACGATATCCTCGACGGCGGCAGTGGTACCGACACCGTTGACTACAGCGACGCCGGTGTTTCTGTTACTGTAGATCTCGCGGCTGGCCAGGCCGACGGACAGGGACACGACACTATCAGCAACGTCGAGAACGTGATCGGCGGCGCCTATGACGACGTCATTACTGGAAACGAAGAAGCCAACGTGCTCGACGGTGGCGCGGGTGACGACACGATCTCGGCCGGCGCGGGCGACGATACACTCATCGGCGGCGCGGGTGACGATGTGCTCGACGGCGGCGCGGGCGACGATACACTCATCGCCGGCACCGGTGACGATATCCTCCGTGGCGGTGAAGGACACGACGTCGCGGATTACAGCACCGCCGAGAGCGGTGTGACCGTCAACTTCAACGAAGACGGCGTTGACGCGGCCCAGCCGGGTGTGGACACGCTCACCAGTGTCGAGGAAGTCGTCGGTTCCCAGCACGACGACACCTTTGCCTTCGGCAATCCCGCCGACGGCGCGACCTACACGATCGACGGTGGCGGCGGCCAGAACACGCTCGATCTGTCCAACTTCAGCATGGACGACGCCACGTTTGACGCCGTCAACGGGATCATGACGATTGACATGGGCGACGGCGAGTCATTCACGATCGACTACGATAACCTGCACACCGCCGAGTTCAGCGACGCGACGATCGACCTGAACGATATTCCGCCGATCGCCAACGCCGGCGTCGATCAGACGGTCGAGGAAGACGGCGTGGTGACGCTGGACGCTTCGGGCAGTTACGATCCGCACGGCGACACGATGACCTATCAGTGGGTCCAGGTCTCTGGTCCGACGGTTACGCTCAGCGACGCAACCGCCGTTGATCCGACGTTCACGGCGCCGAACCTGTTGTCGAACACCGACGTGACTTTCGAGCTGCACGTGATCGAGGGCGACGACACGACCGTCGATACGATGAACGTCACGATCAATGCCGACAACGACGCCCCGACGGCCGACGCTGGCACCGACCAGACGGTGGATGAAGGCGATCTGGTTCAATTGCACGATTCGAGCACCGATCCCGAGGGACAGGGGCTGACTTATGAGTGGACCCAGACCTCCGGCCCGAGCGTCACGTTGAGCGATCCGACTGCCGCCAATCCGACGTTCACGGCGCCGGAAGGGCTGAGCAACAGTGAGGTGACCTTCGAGTTGTCTGTCTCCGACGGCGAGAACACCAGCGTCGATACGATGAGCGTCACGATCAACGCGGACAATGACGCCCCGAGTGCCGATGCCGGGGCAGATCAGACGGTTGACGAAGGTGACGTGGTTACCTTGTCCGGCTCGGGGACCGATCCGGAGGATCAGGGTCTGACGTACGAATGGGTCCAGACCGGCGGTCCGAATGTGACTTTGTCCGATCCAACCGCCGCCAACCCGACCTTCACGGCGCCGAATGAGTTGAGCAATAGTGAGGTAACCTTCGAGTTGCATGTCTCCGACGGCGAGAACACCAGTGTCGATACGATGAGCGTCACGATCAACGCCGACAACGACGCGCCAACGGCCAATGCGGGCGTGGATCAAACCGTCAACGAGAACGAGGTGGTGACGCTGTCCGGCTCGGGCACCGATCCGGAGGGCCAGGGGCTGACGTACGAATGGGTCCAGACCGGCGGTCCGAATGTGACTTTATCCGATGCTTCAGCCGCCAATCCGACGTTCACGGCTCCGGAAGGCTTGAGCAATAGCGAGGTGACCTTCGAGCTGCATGTCTCCGACGGCGAGAACACCAGCGTTGATACGATGAGCGTCACGATCAACGCCGACAACGACGCGCCGAGTGCCGATGCCGGGGCAGATCAGACGGTTGACGAAGGTGACGTGGTTACCTTGTCCGGCTCGGGTACCGATCCGGAGGACCAGGGCCTGACGTACGAATGGGTTCAGACCGGCGGTCCGAATGTGACTTTGTCCGATCCAACCGCCGCCAATCCGACGTTCACGGCACCGGAAGGGCTGAGCAACAGTGAGGTGACCTTCGAGTTGTCTGTCTCCGACGGCGAGAACACCAGTGTCGATACGATGAGCGTCACGATCAACGCGGACAATGACGCCCCGAGTGCCGATGCCGGGGCAGATCAGACGGTTGACGAAGGTGACGTGGTTACCTTGTCCGGCTCGGGGACCGATCCGGAGGATCAGGGTCTGACGTA
>JBDRDH010000062.1:0-17247 GCA_043820985.1 Planctomycetota bacterium | reverse complement strand
CTCTTCTTCCTTCCGCCTGGCTTCTTCTTCCTTACGCTTGGCTTCTTCTTCCTGGCGTCGTCTCTCCTCAGTTTTGGCGCGCTGCTGTTCGGCGGGACTAACAAGACGACCGTCGGCGAGTTTCCATCCGGTGCTAATCTTCTTTCTGTATTCCTTTTGTTGCTGAGAGATGATTTGTTGAATGGCCTCGATGTCTGCAGTCAGCTTGTTGAAGGTCGCAACATCGGCGAACGGGGACTTGTCCACTTCTTACAGCAATTGAGAGATTATTGCGTTTGCGTGCTGAAAGTCGTACGCGTCGGCGTTTGATTTGGCCGCTTCAAGCTGCTGTGTGATCCTCTGTACGAGCCGCGCGCGTCCTTCTTCCGTCTTCTTGCTGTTGCTGCACCCGACGGCAGCGCATGTAACTATGAATGGCAGCATTGTACCAAGCAATCGTATCCGGCTCATTAGTGTACCCCTTGTGTTCGGAATCGCCGAGCGTCGAGTTGGTTGCCATGCCCAAGCCCCGCGCGGGCATGCCGTCTTCGGTCCAGTCATGCCGGCGCCTTCGGCTTCGGCATGGCACCCGGCTTCAGCATGGCACCGACCGACCGAGATGCAGGTCCGGTTGTTCTCCAACAGGGCATGGTGGATGGGCATCGGCGCTCTCCCTCATCCAGCATCGTACGTGCAACATAGCCCCTGGTCAGCCAAAGTGATCGGCCCCCGGCAGGAGGCCCGCCTTTGTCAGTAAGCATACCCGGTCCCGACGAACGCGCCAATCCCAGGCAAATACGTGAGTTCCACGTTTCCACGTCCCGAGCGATGGCGGACGGGCCGTCCTGCTGGGCATGTGGCTATGGCCAGAGACACTCGATCCGCTGTGGTGGGTGTACTTCTACTAAAGCGCAAACCGAGCCCGAAGCAACAACGAGTGAATAGTACAATCAGAGCCCGAAGCGCCAGCGAGGATTGATATTTCGATGGGTGCGGTATGCCGGCATGATCGCATCATTGAGCTTCTGATCTTTTGGATATGTTATGTGTTGATGTGCGGCGGCTCGCGCGGTGGTGGCGTTAACCCTCGCTGGCGCTTCGGGCTCTGTTGGAAACCCGCTCGCTGGCGCGCGGGGCTAGGATTTTTGCTGAGGATCGAGGATTGGGGATTGAGAATTGAGAATCAGTAACCCACCCCCATCTTAACTCTGAACTCTCAACTCAACTCAACTCGCTACTTCCTCCTCGCTACTCTTCTCTCCCCCGTCAGCGCATAAAAAAGGGGTGGATTTTCAACCGACGTCTCCGAGGGGTTGGGTTTCGAGCGAGGGGGCCATCAAGTGTGGATCACTTGTAATTACGAGTTCTCTTGATGGCGAAGACGTCTAGTCGATCAATCCACCCAGCTTTCGTGTATATACAGTTACTCCTGAGTAACTTGCATCGGCAAAGAATCCATTCCTTGCCGACGCAGACGGTCGTATGCAACTCATCCTTGAGCAGCCCTTTCGACCGGGATCCGCCGATTGGCGTATAGCGTCGCCGAGCCCACCGGAACTGCTGAGCTGCTCAGTCAATCTATCTCAGCAACAGGATGCCAGAAACATAACACAGATTCTTATCGGCGGGCCGTCAAAACTTGCCGAAGTTAACACTTTTTGCGTTAAGATCGGAGTTTGTATATTGACATGTCTGACAGACAACGAGATGTTGAGGAAAGTGACTTGATGCGTACCCCATATAGAGTTGTGTTGATTATTACAGTCTCACTGTAATTCGCCTAGATTATCAGGTTTCTTTTCCAGTCTACCGTACTTACCCACTTTATGGCCGCAGGTTTCCGTGTTGCACGCGCTGAAGAATCTTGGTTAACAACACAAAATTGCGATTCCGATAACGTGTGACCTCGCATGAGATGACGAATTCCGCATTGCCATACTCAGCACGACGCTCCATCGCCTCCAGGAATCCATTAGGGAGGATCTCCATGGTCTGCAATTGCGGAGTGCCGGTGTCTGAATGGAAGACGAACATGGATTTACCATCCTCACGCACCAGCCTTCCAGGACGCTCGACCAACATCGTACCATCCGGCAACAAGTTCTGATCCGATTGGTCGGCGAAAGGCTGAATACTTGTAACATCCGTATTCACAGACGATTGCGGGGCTTGCGGCAGGATGGTCTTGACCTTTTCGCGGTCGCGTAGCAGGTTTTCGATGATCTTTGCCTGGCTCGGACGGCGATGGGTGGCGGGAGCGGAAGTCGGCTGAGTAGTCGCAGGTGGCTCTCCCAAGGCAGCCTCCTTCGAGTCTGGTGGTACTTGTTCGCCTTTACCGAAGGTCAATCCCAGGATCATTAGCACTACCGGCCAATACATCGTAATTCGTGACATGTCTGACCTCACACTCAAAACCGTGGACTCATAGTGCCCATGAAGCGCTACTGCCGCATCCTACCACAAATGGTATAGAGTGTTAGACCTGGGATGAGTGTCAGCTACAGCTTTTAACCGATATGAGAAGCTGGAGCCCAGACATGATGGACGTAGTGATATTCGGAGCGGGCGGATTAGGCTGGGTGGTCCTTGACATCCTACGTCAGGCCGGGCGGTATCGGCCGGTCGCATTCCTGGATTCCGATCCGAAGAAGCAGGGCGGTACTGTCGATGGATTGCCGATAGCCGGCGGTTTTGAACAAGTAACCCGGTATGTCAGCTCTGGTGTGGTACATGCTATCGTAGCCATCGGTAACAATCACACCCGTGTAGCCGTGGCCAGGCAACTGAAGTGCAGTGGTATGAATCTCGTATCCGCGATTCATCCCCTGGCCAGCATCTCACCCACCGCACGGCTCGAGGAGCATCTGATCATTGGACCCCGGGTGGTAATATGCGTGCATGCTCACGTGCATCAACACGCGGTTCTTTCCGCTGGGTCCATTGTGGAACACGACAATATCGTTGGGACGGGGGCATTCCTCTATCCGGCGGTGCGGTTGGCGGGTACGGTTCGGGTGGATGATCTGGCAGTCCTGGGAGTGGGGGCTTGTGTGATTCCTGGTCGGCGAATCGGGCGCGGAGCACGTGTGGAACCCGGTGCCGTCGTCATCAGGGATATCCCAGCAGGCGCCGCGGTCACCGGGGTACCCGCCATCCCGTGTGCTAACACGGGCACATCAATCGTATAGCTGGAAAAGCTGACATTTCCAGTTTCGATACTATCCGTAGAGGGTATCATCTCAGACGTTATCGTAGGCTGCATGGCACTACGATGTCAGGTATTGAACAACGTTGGTACATTACGCGGCAGGATATGAAATACGCTGTCGTGATACCCGCTGGCGCTGTTGATGAGCCAGTACCAGAGCTGGATGGCCGCACGCCTCTCCAAGCCGCTGAAATACCGGCCTTGGATCGTATGGCTGCCACCGGTCAGCTTGGTACCGCGGTGACAATCCCGCCGGGCTATCAACCCCGTGGCGAAATCGGTGTACTCAGTGTGTTCGGTTACGATCCTAAGCGATATCCACTAGCGCGCGGGCCGCTGGAAGCCTATGCGCGTGGCATGGAGCATGGCCCGGCGGACCGTGTGTTTCGGTGTAGCCTCGTGACGCTGGCAGAAGGGCGGATGCAGGATATCCACGCTGGCGGCATCAGCACCACCCAGGCCAGTCAGCTTTTAGAGCATCTCAACGCTGAGCTGGCGGATCCCAAGGCGTGTTTTTATGCTGGCCAATCGTATCGCAATTTGTTTGTATGGCGTGACGCTGGTCCTTTAGCAAAGCTGCAAACCACGGATCCACAAGGATTAATAGAACAACCCATTCGCCGGCATCTACCACGGGGCGCGGACGCTGAACCACTGAGGAGGCTTATTCGCTGGTCACAGCGCATGCTGGAAGATCACGAGATTAACCAGGTCCGACGTGATCTGAATGAGAATCCGGCGAATGCTGTCTGGGTGTATGGTCAGGGCCACCTGCCGGACATACCCCGCTTTGCGGGACGTTTTGGTGTACGAGGGGCCCTGGTAGCCGGTGTGGATATGGTCCGTGGCCTGGCCCGACGGATCGGATGGCGAATCATCGACACACCCGGGGCTACCGGCCTACCAGATACCGATTATGCCGCCAAAGGTCGTGCGGCAATCGCGGCGTTGGATGAATATGATCTGATATGTGTGCATATCGAGGCTCCGGATGAGGCCGGCCATGCTGGTGACGCCTTCCAGAAGGTCGCCTCCCTGGAAGCCATAGATAGCCTGATCGTCGAACCGTTACATCAGAGGTTGCTCCAGGAGTCGGAATATCGGATCCTGGTTATCCCCAGTCATGCGACACCGGTTAAAATGCGAGCCCACAGTGCTAATCCGAGCATTTTTGTCATGGCTGGCAGCGATATTGGGTCAGGACCGCGCGGTGGTACTGGATTTGATGAATCGGAAGCCATCAATGGAAAAATGCACGTCGAGCCTGCCGCGGGATTAATGGAGCATTTTATACATGTTAAAAGGATGAAATCACTCGATTATTGACAGCGTGTGTCAGACGGCGTAAAACTAGAGATACGGGCTCCTACCTTTTACTGGACAACGTCTTACCGCGCTTGCGGCAGTTCCTGAGAAAATGTGAAACCCGGCGGAGGGATACACATGCCGGAATCGATGACACGAGATGCGGACACTGCTGACTTTACCCTTAAAGTTGGCGAGTTGACCACCGAGGACCTGCGGGTCACACGTTTCGAGGGAAGCGAGGGCATTAGCGAACTCTTCTGCTTCCGGCTCGAATTATGCTCAAACCAGAATGATATCGATTTTGTGGCGATCGTCGGCAAACCCTGTGTGCTGGAGATCGGTGGGGCCAGCGGATCGCGGTTTGTAAATGGGATCGCGCGGTTATTCGAGCGCATTGGGGAGGGCGAGAGCCTGACCTACTATGCCATTGAAATAGTGCCAGTGCATTGGCTGCTGACGAAACGCTGGCGCTCGCGGGTTTTCCTCGAATCCAATTGCAACGACATGACCATTCCCGGCATCATCAAAAAGGTCCTGACCGATGCCGGTATCCCGGAAGACAGCTTCCGCTCTGCCTTGCAACACAGTGGCTATCAAAAGCACGAGTTTGTCGCCCAGTACCGCGAATCAGAAATGAACTTCATTTCACGCCTGATGGAGTCCGAGGGGATCTTCTATTTCTTCGAGCATGAGGTCGATGGGCACAAGATGGTCATTGCCGACAGCGGCGTGGCGCATGTGGATACACCGAACGACTCCGAGTTCATCTTCCGGTCGCGCACGGGGATGGTGACGGAAGAGGAGCAGGAGTGGGTTTGCCATCTACGAGCCAGTGAGGAAGTCCGGACAGGCGCCACCGCCCTGGATGAATTCGATTTCCAGAAGCCGCCCACTCAATTGCGTTCCGATCTGGCGGCCGATGAATTCACATCTCTGCAAATGGTGGATTATCCCGGAAAATATATCGAGCGGGACATCGGGAAGTACCTCACGCAGGTGCGTTTGGAGGAGTTCCAATGCGCGCGCCGCGTGATGCGCATGGAAGCCACTATTCGCAATCTGTTACCCGGTTTCAAATTCAGTCTGCAAGAGCATTCCAACGAAACCTACAATCGCGAATATCTGGTAACCCACCTGCGCCACCACGCCACACCGGCGTCCGGTGCCGATCCCGATCCTCAGGGAACCACCAGTATCCACTACAATGTCGACATACGCTGCATCCCGTCCGACATTCCATATCGAGCCCCGCGCGTGACGCCGCGCCCAACCGTCACCGGTAGCCAGACCGCCATCGTGGTAGGCCCGTCCGGCGAGGAAATTTACACCGACAAGTATGGCCGAGTGAAAGTGCAGTTCCACTGGGATCAGGAGGGTGTGTACGACGAGAACAGCTCGTTCTGGGTGCGTGTCAGCCAGGGTTCCGCCGGCGGACAGTACGGCATCATGTTTCTACCACGTGTCGGGCAGGAGGTCATCATCGATTATCTCGAAGGTGATCCGGATCGCCCGATCGTCACCGGCCGGGTATATAACGCCGATCAGATGCCGCCATATACCCTGCCCGACGAAAAGACCAAGAGTGTCATCAAGACGCACAGTTCCAAGGGTGGCGGCGGGACGAACGAGCTGTGTTTTGAAGACGCCAAGGACAGCGAGCAGATTTTCCTCTATGCACAGAAGGACCAGCACATCCGCGTTAATGCCGACCGCGTCGAGAATATCGGCAATAACCGCCATCTGACCGTTAAGAAGGACAAATTCGAGCTGGTCAAGGAAAACAAGCACGCCAAGGTCACACTGGACTACAACGAGGAAGTCGGCGGCAAGCACTCCCTGAAGATAGTGGGCGACGTCGCCGAGGACTTTGGCGCCAATCAGAGCATTAAGGTTGCCACCAACTACTATCTGAACGCTGGTAGCGAGATCGTCATCGAAGCCGGCAGCGCGATCACACTCAAGGTGGGTGGAAACTTTGTCAAAATTGATTCGAGCGGCGTCACGATTCTGGGGACGCAGGTCAAGATCAACAGCGGCGGCAGTAGCGGATCCGGCTCGGCCATCGCATTGAAGGAGCCTGAGGCGCCGATCGACGCCCGCTCGACCGAGCCCGGCCAGGACACAACCTACCAGGCCGAGCCGACCGAGCCCGAACCACTCGAGCCGGAAGAGGGCGAGTTCACACCGGTCGAGATTCCGGAGCGGGAGGAGACCGTAACCTCTTGGGTCGAAATCGAGATGGTTGATGATGCGGGGCAGCCCTGGCCCAACGAGTATTACGAAGCCACCTTGCCTGACGGCAAGATCCGTAAGGGCCGGTTGGATAAAGAGGGGCGCGCGCGGATCCCGCTCCCGGAGCCGGTTGATGTTCAGATCAGCTTCCCGCGCTTGGATGCCGAAGCTTGGGAGAGAGCCTGATGAGCCCCAGTCCCGATGATGATTTCAGCCAGCGCCTGGCAAAAGCCATGGGGAAATCCCAGACGCCGCAACAAGAGCCGGCGGAACAGGCGCAGCGCGCGGCGACTTCCGAGAGCGCCGCTCCCGAACAACCAGCCGCCACGACTGAACGCTCCCAGGAGTCGGAAGAAGAGCAGGTCGAATCCAGTGGGCCGGTGGGCCAGGGCGACCATGCCGTGCGCCAGGGTGAGTGCGTATCGAGCATCGCCCGTGATACCGGCCACTTCTGGGAAACCATCTGGAATGAGCCCGCTAACAGCGAGCTGCGCGAAGCGCGCCAGGATCCGCACGTGCTGCGGCCGGAAGACCGGGTGACGATTCCCGAGTTGCGACCCAAGCAAGAGAGCATTGCGCCGGAAATGCGGCATCGGTTCGTGCGGCGTGGTGAGCCGGAAATATTCCACGTGCGCGTGCTGCGCGAAGATGAGGCGCGTGGTAACGAACCATACACACTCGATATCGATGGCGAGCAGCGCACGGGCACTACCGACGCCGATGGCGATGTCAGATGTCCAATCCCGGGCAACGCGCGCAAGGCGGTCCTGACCGTAGGCCCTGAAGACGATGAACAGACCTTTGAGATGGAACTGGGCAACATAAATCCCATTAATACAACCAACGGTGTCCAGGCCCGCCTGAATAACCTCGGTTTTGATTGTGGGCCGGAGGACGACATATATGGGCCGCGCACGCGGGCGGCTCTGGAGGCTTTCCAGGAGAAACACGGGCTGGAGCAAACCGGCAAGCCGGATGAGCAAACGCGCCAGAAGCTCAGAGAAGTCTATGGCGTCTGAGACCGGGGATTGCCGCTTGAAACGTTAGCGCGTCGAAGTTCAGGAGATAGAGTTGATGGGAAAGACCGACGCCGTCTTTCTAGTTGGGGCCAAGGAAACGATGCCCGACGAGTGGCCCGTCAAGCTGGAGTTTGATCACAAGAAGAAGCTCCAGTCTTGTGAGGCGCCGACTGGGACTCTACGGGATCAGGGCACTTTGGCGGCGATTGCCACCTGGGGAGCCAAGACAGGTAACCAATGTCCCGCTTTCGCGCGTGGTAAGAAGCAGGATCTGAACAGTCTGGCGCCCAAGCCGATCTACATGGACTGTGGCCGCTGGGGTGGCGGGGGATCGGGGTGTAAGTTTGGGGCGCAGCGCAACTTCGGGCTGATCTGTGGGCGCTATGTGGCCGTGTGTGATGCCACGTTTGGCATGGGGCCGCTGAGCATGCCCGCGCCACCCAATATCGACAATGGCTTGATAGACAAGTTTCTCAAGCACATGCACCAGCCGGGCGCAAGCGGCAATACGCAGATGGTGACTGTTATCAAGCATATGAAGGTGGGAAGTGATCTGGCGGGCAAGTTGACTTCGAAAAGTCTGTATCTACTTTTCCCCGACCTGCATTTGCCGGTCGTCGTCAACCAGCCCGCCACCAAGACGATTGAAGTATGGGAGGCGACCAACTGGGCGGCGCACAAGAAAAAGATACAAGTAGTCAACGACGGGCAGCCCAGCATGGGACGGGCACCTTATAGCGTGGCAGACAATATCAGCGGCGCTGAGTCCACCAGGTGGTTTAAGCAGTACTTTGCCGGTGACATCTTCGGGAAACAGGCTGCCGGCGATCTGGCGACGTTTTTGAAAGCGGTGGGACAATTCTCGCAGGCGAAGAAGATCCACCTGGTACAACTTGGCGATATGTACGACCTCTGGATCGGCTTCAAATGCTACTATAAGAAACAGACGGCACACCAGATGGTGCTGACCACGGGCAAGGTCGACGGCATTACCGCCCAGCAGTTCATCAAGTACTGGATTCAACATACCAACAAGGAATGCGCCGCGGTCATCAAGGCTTTCATTGATCTCAAGGTTGGAGCGAAGACCTGGCTGTACGGCAATCATGACAACTACCTGTCGCCGGGGGCTTGTCCCGCTGGAGTTGTACCGGCGCGCGCGAAGGAATATCGCCAGCACGGGCTGTTGCTGGAGCACGGTCATCGGCCGGATGACAGCAACCGCGATGGCGAGACGAGTGGCCATACGATCACGCAGGTGGTCTTCAACAATCCCGTCGTCCGCAGTTTCGATCCGAACCGGCGCTGGTTATGGACGACGACCGCCGCGTTGTCGCGGATGGCTGACGAAAAGATCGCGATATATGTGATGGCACATACGCACAGTCCATTTTTGACCAAGCTGAAGATCACGGCCAAAATCAAGAAAAAAGTGGATACCGAGAAAACGTATCGCGAGACATCCTGGGTCAAGGCCGGGTACGCCTGATGTGAAGTAAGCATGGATAGCTGAACTGAAGCATGTAGTTGAGAATAGCTGATGAGCCCTGATCCCAATCCTGCCGGTGATGCCGCTCGGCAATCAACGCCGGGTGCTGGTGGTTCCGATGGTTTCTCCGAGCGCCTGCAAGAGCAGTTGCAGCAGTCACAGAGAGTGGAGGCGCCACCGCGCGGACAGGCGGCCACGGAGCAGTCCACGGAGTCTCAGGAATCCGAACAGCAGCGGCAAGCCGCTGCCGAAGACAGCGGCCCGGTAGGCCAGGGTGAGCGTGTTGTTCGGCAGGGTGAATGCATCACCAGTATCGCGCGCGACACCGGACACTTCTGGGAAACTATCTGGGAGGATGACGGTAACAGTGAAGTACGCGCAGCGCGGCAAAATCCGAATGTGCTCCGTCCCGAAGACCGACTGGCAATCCCCGAAATGCGGCGCAAAGACGAAACCGTCAGCCCCGAGATGCGCCACCGCTTCATCCGGCGCGGCGAACCAGCCATGTTACGGTTAAGGTTGGAGGATGAGGGACGACCACGCGCCAATTTGCCATATGTGCTCGAGATCGACGGCGAACAGCACAGTGGTACAACTGATGCCGAGGGCAAGATCGACGAGCGGATTCCAGGTAGTGCTCAAAGGGCTGAATTGCGCGTCGGCGAGGGCGAGGACCAGGATATCTACGACCTGCAACTCGGTGAGCTCGATCCGATTACGACGAATACCGGCGTACAGGCACGTTTGAATCACTTGGGCTTCAATGCCGGTCCAGTTGACGGCGAAATTGGTGAGCAAACGCAGGCGGCCATCGCTGAATTCCAGGATAGCCGCCAGATGACGGTTACCGGCAATCCGGACGGGCAAACGCGCCAACGTCTGCGTGATGATCATGGAAGCTAAGAGCATGTTGTATTTATCAATGCCATAACACGTGCGGAATTATTGATGGTCAGACAGTCTATATAAGAGGAGGTCGGCGTGGCTTGTAACGGTTCCCCCACCACCGGTACCGATACTCCCACCGAGGGTGGCAGCCCGACACCCTCCCCACAGCCGGTGCAGCCCGCGCGGTGTACGGCGCCGGGTACCACCCGCGCCACATTGGTCCGCGGCGCGCTGCGTGTCTGGCTCCAGGCGGTCGATCCGCTGAACGCCGACTGTAATGACGCGAACATAATCGCCGGCGGTATCGAAGCGCGTTTGCAGTCCTTATTCACTCTGGTGGCGCGCCGTCCCGGCCAGCCGCAACGCATCCAGGTGCTCTGGACCACCGACGTCAGCACGCAGACGATTGGGGAGCGCGACATCATTATATACTTCACCAACTGGTATGCGGCGGGTGGCCAGCGGCGCAGTAATAACGGTGTAGTCAATCGCTATTTGCAGGAACGTGCGTCAGCGACCTCCAGTGATCGGTCTCTCTCTCAGGCTTATCAACAACTACGCCGTCAGCATATCACGAATAACACGACTCCGTCGGAAGGGGGCTTATGCGTGCCGGATACCGACGGTCCCGATGCCCGCCGCAGTACCTCGGTCTCGGAAGTATTCACGGACATCATGCGGGCGGCAATTCCCGCGGATCCCGCCGCGACCAACTACCGCCCGGATCTATTACGCAACCGCGTCGGCTTTGGCATCGCCGGGATGGCGTTCCACGAGGCGATGCACAACAAGATCGATCCGTTCAAGACTGAATGGGGCGAACGACAGTCTCCCCCGCGAACCTGGGATTTGCACAGTCAGGGCGGCGGCGGTCTGGCAGTGGGCAACTTTGGCTGGGATCAGGCCCATACCAGCGCGAATATCAATTTGATGGGCCAGTATATCTATCGTCGCCGTCGGCAGTACATCCTCCAGCCCAGCCAGGCGGCGAGCCCTAGCCCGAGTCCGGGCACGGGCGGAACTCCCTGAAGCCGCTTGCCTGTCTGACAGGAGTAGTAAGAGGTAATCAGTATGCCACCGGCTGCCAGAAAGACTGACTTAACTTCCCACGGCCCACCGCTTAATCCTGGCCCCGGTAGTCTGGATGTAACCATTGGGTTCCTGCCGGCCTGGAGAGCCATGCCTTCAGGGGGATTAGCTAGCGCCATGGATTCGATTTCGAATTCCATGGACTCGTTTATGAAGACGCCGGTGATGACGCCGGCCAATGCCGCCGCTGATATAGCTCAGATCTCAGCCAACTTAACTGAAGGGGGCGCCCAGGCGGCGAGCGCGGGGGCTCCAGCCGCGGCTGGCACGGCAAGTGGATCGTTGGCAGCCCTAAACACCACTAATGCAGCACTGACCGCTACCTGGACTACCGCCTCGGTTGCCCCCGGCGGACAACCCGCTGCGAATCAGGCCTATACCGAGGGTATTAAGGCGGCGGCAGCGACGGCGGCTAGCGCGACCGTCGCGGCCATGGCCGGTGTCGCGGACATGCACGTCTGCCCAATTCCTGTTCCGATTCCACCTCATGGACCTGGATTTGTCACCAAGGGCAGCAGTACTGTCTTCATCAACAACCTGCCCGCGTCGCGCGAACAAGATAAGGTCATGGAAGCCTGCGGTGGTGCCGATCCGATCGCCCTGGGTTGCCAGACCGTCCTCATCGGCGACAGTGGCGGTGGCGGCGGCGGCGGCGGGGGAGGGGGAGGAGGCGGTGGAGGAGGCTCTGGCGGCGGCGGCGGTGGGGGCGGTAGTGGTGGCGGTGGCGGAACCGGCGGGGGCGGAGGTGGCACTGGTGGGGGAGCTGGCGGAGAAGCCGAGCCCCAGCAGCCTCCGCCCGAAGAACCGCCGGAAGAGGAGCCCCCAACACGCACCGGCTGTCACGTGCAAACTTTAACCCTCCAGTGTGGTCACACCGCTAAGAAAGGCCGCACGCCGCTGGTTGTGAATGAGGTCAGCAGGCGGAACAAGCTGGATGTGGTTCCCAGCGAAGGTGCTATGGATTCAAGCGCGAAAGGTGGCCTGGCCGGTGTTGCCAGCGTGCAAACCTCCGGCGATCCGCGCGAAGCCTCGGATAAGGTCGAGGTTACCCTGGTCGACGCCTGCGATACGTGCGAGAAAAGTAATAAGCACGCCGAATGGACAGTGAGTGGGGGCTCGGCTCCACCACCGGGCAGCAAGAAATACGAGCTGGACGTACCCAGTTGGACCACTGGTAAGCGTTTTCCCTGGATCCCGAACGTCACGCCCAAGGTTTACAACATAAGTGTCAAATCCTGCCAGAACGCAATCAAGGCCCAGGTGCGCGGCTATCCCTGTGACCAGCTCGACATCGCGTTCGACATTCTGGCGTTGTGGAATATTCTGAGCGACATCGTTGGGCACGGCTTGAAGGGGGCCGGCGGCAAGTGGGTCAACGAGGTTCGCCGGGGCCTTTCGGCCGCGGGCAAGGGTCTGGAGGGCAAAAAATCGGCCGCGGTCAAGAAAGCCAAGCAGCTCGCTGGCAAATCAGCGACGGCTGACGCCAAGAAGCTGGGGGCGCCCCTGGCCAAGAAACTCAAGATGGACAGCATCAGCCTGAATTTGTCAGGCGCGTGGAACGCCCAGTGGGCCGAGTACAAAGACCACCGGGCTTTCTATCAATACAAGCTGTCGCTCAAGGGCTCGGCCACTGGCCGCTGGGAGTGGCGCTTTACGTTAATCGCGCTGATCCCAGGCATGCAGTGGTACGCGGCCTTGCCCTCGAAAGTGCGCGAGCAGATCGCGGACTGCTACGTCTTCGTCGCACTCCTGGCGCAACTCTCGCTGGAGGGCGACGTGCAGCGTTCCTCGCCGGATTCGCCGCTGTTCAAGGAAGGGGGCGTGACGCTGACGGGCCGACCGGGTATCGAGGTCGGCGGCACGGCCACGATCGCCAATGGCAAGCTGGCCAAGGTTACCGTTGCCGCGGGTACCGGCGTCGTCCTGGCATTACGTGGTGGGGTGGATGACAAGGGCTGGTACGTCGAAGGATCGGTGAAATGGCCAGGTCTGGATGCGCGGATCGAGGCAGTGGCCTTTGGCAACACGATCTTCGAGATGAGTTTCGAGAAAACTTACAAGCTTCTTCCGCCGAGCGAGCCACGCAAGGTTCGCTGGCCTGACAAGTAGGACGGGTAGCGCATGCGTGATTACGCACTCTGTGTCAGCGCGCGGGGTTTGGTGGTCGAGGTGCGGCTGAACGACGTGCCGGTTTTTCGCGAACGCGCCGGACGACAGATCGCCGACGAGAACTTCGTAAACGAGTATATGGCCGCGGGCAAGAACGTGCTGACCCTGTTGGTCGGGCCAACGGAGGATCAGCAGAATCCACCGGCGGATGCACGGGCGACCGTGGAGTTGCTGGCGGTCGATCGGGGCAGCCAGATCGCTGACGGCGAGATGCTGTTGCAGTTGGAGTGGCCACGACCGGACACGCCGGCGCCACCGCGCACCTATCCTCAGGAGGTCTCCGCCGAAGAGGACGTGGACGCCCCGGACCATCGTTCCTGGCGGAATTCGGGACCCATCAACCTCGACGGCGCGACGCGCGGCACGATCTTGAAATTGTTGCGCGAATTGACCGACGCGCTCGACGCGCGGCGGATTGATGACGTGTCCAATCTGCTGCGCGCCAAGGTCCACGAATGGGCGCGAGCCTATGCCATCGCGCCGGCGACTAACCTGGCTGACTTGCGCCGCAACTATGGCGAACTCATGCAGCTACCTGACTGGGGCGTGGAGCCATGGCAGGATGCCGACGCGCAAATGGAAGTGGTTGGAAACCAGCGCCTCGTGAAGATATCCAATCCGCGCGGGCGTGCTCTGCTGCGCTCGGTCGATCTGAATGGAGTACAACTGGCGATCCCCACCGACATCACGTACGTCAACGGTCGCCTGACGATTATCCGCTGATGTGATCCCCCGAACACGGGCGTTACGCCGATTGCCGCCGGACGGTCATGTCGAAGCCGCGCACCATGTTCTTGTACAGGCTGAAGGTGATGGCCAGGTAGACCGCGACTGATACCAGGCAGAAGAAGATTCGAGTGATACGAGCCGTGTTCAACGTCGTGGCACCGGCGGTGCTGTCCAGGCGAAAAGCACCCTGGTAGTCAACCAGGGATTGCATCGCCGGGAACGGCGTGAAGGGCAGTACCACGGCGGAGGCGATCGGACCGGCATTTATTAGCACCAGGCCACACCCCCACAACAGGCCGGCGGCACCCATCACGATCGTCGTGCTTAACATCACCGCGCGGACGGTCTTCTTCGATAGCAGCGAAAAGTGCAAGCCCACCATGGCAGCCATGGAGCAATACGCGATCATCAATAACGGTGCCAGAATACAGGATTCCATGGTGATTACGGAAGGATAGCGCCCGGTAGTAATCAAACTGGTGAGCACGAATACTGTCAGGGTACTGGTCGGCACCGCGATTAGCGGTATCGCAAAACTCACCAGGCCACGCAGCATGCCGATGATGATGTAGTTGCTGGTCAGCGGGGTCGAGAGCAACAACTCGATCGAGCCAGTCTCTTTCTCGCGGGTCAGCGTGGTGGCGGCGGTGTTGGTTACCACCAGCAGAATGATCGCCAGCTCGATCCAGATGATTACATTCAGCCACGCCTGCGTAACTGAGATCGTGTTGGCGTTGAAAGGTGACCAATTCCAGTAATGGGCCACGGCCAGCAATAAGCCGCCGGCGATGCCGCCAATAATGAACAGCCAGCGCAGCGCCGAACGTCCACCAGCCGAGGCCCGGGTGGCGGCTTCACGCCAGGCAATTGGATTATGCCATACACGCCGCGGTTTGCGATGGCGTTCGCTGGTCGGTATGCGGGTGAACAGGTCACGTATCCGCGTGATCAAGCCCTGTTCGCCCTCATGCGCGCCGGCCCGTACAAAGATCAGGCTGATGATGATCATGATGGTCGATGCCAGCGTGGTCAGCAGCATGTAGCCGTATTCCGGATTAGCCAGTAGCCAGCGCCAGGGCCAGCCATAGTGCGCGACCGCTTCGGGGGCCGGGGCCGGTGTCTGTCCGGTTACCACGAACAACGCCAGGAAGGGGTGCAGCGGCGCCAACCAGCTCATGCTGCGAGGGTTGTTTGTACCGAGGAAATTGTCACCAAGGGGGGCTTCCGGCAGCCAGGTGTAGGATGCCAGGCCCAGGGCGGCTACTACCAGCAAATAGAACGCGATGCCGGCGAAGAAGGCGAAAATCGTCCGCCGGGTACCAATGCGCATGAAGCTGATCATGATCGCGATTGAACCCGTCAACAGACCGGTACACGCCGCCAGCCCGAAGCTCTGGAAGATCTCGGCCGAGGTCACGCCGCCGTAGATCATTGTGATGCAGAAAATCGGCAAACCGGCCAACAGCAGCACCCAGACGAAAGTAAGCCTGCTGAAGAGTGAGCCCAACACGATCTGCGCGTTGGACAGTGGCGTCGCAAGCAGGATGTGGAAGGTGTTGGAATCCTTTTCCTGTGTGATGGCGCCGGCACAGAATACCGGGGCAATGAAGCTCATTAAAAATAGCTGAACCAGGCTGACCACCATGAAGGTCTGGGTGGATTTTTTGGCCAGCTCAGCCAGCGATCCGCTGCCTTCGGTGCCCATCACCAGCAGCACGACGAACAGCGCCACCAGGTAGATGATCCTGGCCCAGAGATGCGGCACACGCTTGCTGCCCATGACCACCACGCGCACCAGAATCGGATTACCCGGCAAGAGGTGCCACAGCCATGCTCCTATGTCACGGAGTACGTTCATTAGGGCTCGGTCTCAATTGTGGGACCGGTTTTTAACCGGTCAAAATTAGTTTCGGAGTTCAGCGGGTAGGGATTCCATGGGGCCATGTCAGCCGGCCAACTTTTCGCCAGCGCGCAAACAGCCAGATGCAGCTCACAATGCCGCTGATAAACCTTCAAATCCTCAACTCGCATAAATCCAGACATACTATTGTGTTCACCAATACTGAACCCTGAACCCTATATTCTGAACCCTCTATTGCACAATCCCCTTCGTCAGCCGCATGAAAGCTGTCTCGAGATTTACTTCTTCCTGGCGGATCTCGTGAATACGCAGGTTGTTGTCGAGCATGGCCCGGGCGATGAAGCTGAAATCGCTGGTCTCCGTTTTCAGCTCGATCTCCACGCAGCCGTTCCGCAGGTGTGCCTCCCGCACATCCGGCAGTTGTGACAAGACCTGGCGGGCGCGCTCCTGGTCATCCGGCGTATCGATATGCAGCACGGTTCCGGCCCGTGCCCGCCGCAAGGCTTCAGCTACCGTACCCTGGTAGATCATCTCACCCTGCTCGAGGATGCCGATGCTGTTACACAGATCAGCCAGTTCCGGCAGGATGTGCGAGCTGATCAGGAGGGTCTTACCCATGCGATGCAGCTCCTTGAGCAACTCGCGGATTTCGAGCCGGGCGCGTGGATCGAGACCACTGGCCGGCTCATCGAGTAGTAAAACCTTGGGATCGTGCAGGAGCACCCGCGCGATACTCAGTCTCTGCTTCATGCCGCGTGACAGTGAATCAACCAGGGCATCGTGTTTGTGGGTCAAATCAGTCAGTTCCAGCACGTCGCCGACGATCTGGGTGCGTTTTTTTCCGACGATGGCATAGGCGCTGGCGAAGAACTCCAGGTATTCCTGCACCACCATGTCTTCGTAGGCGCCGAAGAAGTCGGGGACGTAGCCGATCAGGGGCCTGATCGCGCGCGATTCGTAGCCGACCACGTGGTCACAGACCCGGGCCTCGCCCCAGGTGGGTTGGAGCAGCGTGCTCAGGATGCGGATGGTCGTGGTCTTCCCCGCCCCGTTGGGTCCGATGTACCCGAAACACGCGCCTTCCTCGATGTTGAGGTGCAGGTTGTTCAGGGCCACCAACTTGCCATACCGCTTGGTCAGATTGATGGTCTGGACGATCACCGCCGGTTGCTCCTGTCAGGGCCTTTGCCCAGTGTAGTTCATGGGTATGCGCACGCGATACAGAGTCATCCCGCCTTTGGATTCCATGGGTCGGCCCGCTCGCACCAAATCCGTC
>JBDRDH010000061.1:0-6639 GCA_043820985.1 Planctomycetota bacterium | reverse complement strand
CACCGGCATGGTGGTGTCGGGCATGCCCGAACCATTGTCGTTCCAGAACTCGATCAGGAAGGTGTCGGGGCTGGGCGGCGCGCACTGATACCAACCGGCACTATAGTACGCCCCGATGCTCCACCAGTGGATGTCCTCGATATCGGCATAGGTGCTGTAGTTGTCCCAGATCTTGTAGCCGCCTTGGGTGTCACTGTTGGCGGCCGTGCCGGTGCCGAGCGCTGGCTGGCTGAAGATGGTGTCGCCAGCCGGGCACTCGCTGGTGACACGCGACAACATCGCCGCGGTGTTGCCCGTATTGGGGATATCAGCAGCTCTTAGCAGCGCGGGGGACGCGCCCTTGTCGAGCTGCACGGGGTCGTCAGCCTGCACGACCAAAGCCGCACACGTCAGGACGACCAAAATACACAACCCTCGTTTCATCGTGTCTCCTTTCAAATGTTCCTACCCCTACATTGCTTCACCGGCGAAATTGCCCAGCACGGAACCGGCGGAACCAGGGTGCATCCGCGCTTATGGGGCAGTCCGGTATCCAAAGAACTCTCCAAACAAAACGTGCAAACAGACTAAGATCTGACTAGCTTCCCGTCACCACTCCACGTGTCCAAACCAAGCCGATACCAGGATTGTGCTTCTTGATCCACATCCCATAACATCCCAGCGCTATCGGTCTTATGTTGAAATATACTGCCATAAGGCTACCAGTTCAAGGGTTTTCTGCCCGGTAAAAGGTGTTCCGATAGCAAATCAGCCCGGTTGGGGTACGGTGGCGGTAAGGTTTTTTTCGACAATCAGTTAGGGGGGGCTCGTTGCCCGGTTGATTGGTGCTCCGGCTGCATGTTACAGGACCTTGTTGCCCGCTAAGAACGAAGTCGTCCACGCGGCCCACCCGAAGCCGCCGACTGCTGCTATGAACGCTTGAACTGGCGCTCCAGGTCACGGAGCGTAAGGTGCAGCGTCGTCGGTCGGCCATGCGGGCAATGACTGGCACGTTCCGCTAACTGGCGCCGTGCCAGCAGGGCGTCAATCTCAGTTGGTGTAAGCGGGTCGCCAGCTTTGACTGTCGCCTTGCAGGCCATCATGTCTAAGACATCGTGCACCATTGACTCGGTATTTGGCCGTTGTCCGTGTTCGCTGAGTAAATCCAGTAAATCGCGTACGAATTCGTGCGGTCTCAACCGTTCGAGCAGTAATGGAAATGCTTGTAGGGAAACAGTTTGCGGACCTGTTGCCACCAAAAGTAACCCTAACTTGGATAGTGTTTCGGCATGGGTCTCGAGCACCTCGATTCGGTCGGGCGGAACCCGTACTAGTTCCGGTAACAATGTGCGTTGAGACTCCAGTGGCCTGGAGGTAATGCGCTGTTTCAGCTCCTCGTACAGGATCCGTTCGTGCAGGGCGTGCTGATCGATAATCATCAGACCCTCGTCCGTCTCGACAACTAAATAGGAGTTGTGGATCTGAATCGCGCGGTTGAGAAGCGGAAGTGGGATTGTCTCCGGCTTGACCGGGGATAGTTCAGAAGACACCTGGGATGTCGCGGCGGCCTGGGGTGGGGTTATGTCGTGGTCTGTCGGGAGCCCGGTGTTATGGGCCTCGAGGGCGCGTGTCGGCGGAACCGTTTCGAGAACTCCAGCATGGTCGGATACCGGGGCGCGAGTGGCTGTTGATGCGGTTGGCGCAGCCTCACCACCATCCGCTGGGCGGGCTGAAGTGAAAAAGTCAACCATGGCTTGCCGGACGCGTTGGCGGTAAACATCGCCTTCAGCCGGCGGTGGGCGTAGCGGCCGGTCGAGATTGGTGGCGAGGAATTTATCACGGAATGCCGAGAGTACCTGGCCATGCATGTAGTTTGAGTCACGCCAGCGCACCTCGGCTTTGGTGGGATGCACATTTACATCCACCTGGGCCGGATCAATAGTAATGAAGAGGAAGACTAACGGGCGCTGGTCGGGCTGTAGCAGGCTGCGATAAGCCTCTTTGACGGCGTGCGAGACAAAGCGGTCGCGCACGTAACGACCATTGACGAAGATGTATTCCCATTTGCTCGAGCGGCGACATTGAGCGGGAGGCGCGGCGTAACCCTCGACGCGCACGCCGCCACCTGCGCGCTGGATTAGCAGCAGGGTCTCGGCGATTTCGGGGCCGTAGAAATCGGCGATGCGTTGCTGGCGTCCAGTGGCCGATTGTAGTCGATGAAATACGCGCTCCTGATGCTTGAGATTAAAAGCCACGGACGGGTGCGCGAGGGCGATGCGGGCAAACTGCTCGGTGACATGTCCCATCTCGGTCTGGTTAGTGCGCAGGAATTTGCGTCTGACCGGGACGTTGAAGAACAAATCGCGCACCGCGACCGAGGTGCCGGGCGCCGCGGCACAGGGCGTGGGTTTTCCAACCTGGCCGGCCTCGACGCGGATCGAGGTGCCGACGTCGGTCGTGCGGAGGCGGGTGGTTATTTGCAGCCGGGATACCGAGCCGATGCTGGCGAGCGCCTCGCCGCGAAAACCCATGGTGTGAATGTTGAAAAGGTCCTCGTCGGTTTGGATTTTACTGGTGGCGTGGGGCGTGACGGCCAATTCGAGGTCTTCCGGATCCATGCCGGCGCCGTCGTCGATCACCTGAATCATGCCGCGGCCGCCGTCGAGGATGTTAACGTCGATGGTTTCGGCGCCGGCGTCCAGCGCGTTCTCCATCAGCTCCTTGACGACGGACGCGGGGCGCTCGACGCATTCGCCGGCGGCGATGCGGTTGATCAATCCTGGTGGCAATATGCGAATCCGCGCCATGTAACACCTACTCTGATCAGGGGAGTATATCAGGAACTCGGGGCTTTGGCCGGGAGGGCCGGGCCGCTGGCTGGTGGGTTGGTATGTAGGGGGATATGAACGCATGCTGTGAAGCTGGGCAGAGTTCGCTCAACCAGTGACTTGACGTAACGGCCCGGATGCGCTTGAATCCGGGCTCCTTGTGATTGAAATCAGGGGATTTGGTGGCACCGATCGGGCTACCCGCCCGCCGCCGCACTGCTCGAGCGAGGATAGCCGTGAACATACCCGAATACTGGTGGCCGTATCTGTACCAGTACGGCGTGGGGCTGATCATCTTCATCATCGGCCTGGCGTTGATCCTGGGCTACAAGGCCTGCGTGCTGTCGCGGCGGCAGGATCGTTTCTGGTTCGGCGTGCTGATCTTCGGCTTCCTGTGGTACGCCGGCATTCACCTGGTGTGGTACCTGCTGGCGATCTATGTGCTGCCGGTGGGAGAAGCGGGGGGTGTGGCCCAATGAACAGCATTTGTTTAGCGGAGGCAGTCGGATCGGGGATCGATTACGCCATCATTATTGCGTACTTCATTGCAATCCTCGGCTTCGGCACTTTTTTCGGGCGCTATTCCAAGAGCACCAAGGACTTCTTCTTCGGGGGCTCCAAGTTCTCGTGGTGGCTGATTGCGATGAGCATGGTGGCCACCGGCGTGGGTTCGTACAGCTTCATCAAGTACTCGGCGGCGGGCTTCACGTACGGGATGTCCAGCGGCATGTCGTACATGAACGACTGGTTCTTTATCCCGTTCTTCATGTTCGGCTGGTTGCCGATCATTTATTTCGCGCGGGTGCGGTCGATCCCGGAGTACTTTCAACGGCGTTTCAATACACCGGCGCGCGTGATGGCCGTGATCATCATCCTGGCTTACATGCTGGGCTACATCGGCTTCAACCTGTACACATTGGGGGTGGCGGCCAAGGCGGTGCTGGGAGTCGATGTCACGCTGGCGATGTTCGTGATCGCCTTTGTTTCGGCGATCTATATCACCGTGGGCGGGCAGACGGCGGTGATCTTCACCGACCTGATCCAGGGCTTCATGTTGCTGGCGGCGGGGGCGGTGGTGTTCGTGCTGGGGCTGGACTATCTCGGCGCCGATGGGGGCCTGGTCGAGGGTCTGAAAACGTTCTGGGCCAACCTGGGCTTCCATGAGCGGCTGCCGTTCGCGCGTTTCAATCGCCCGCCGGACTTCAACTTCGTCGGCGTCTTCTGGCAGGACGGCGTGGCCAGCAGCATCACGTTCCTGTTCATCAACCAGGGCCTGATCATGCGCTTCCTGGCGGCTAAGAGCATGACCGAGGGGCGCAAGACGATTCTGTTCAACACGCTGTTCCTGTTGCCGCTCTCGATGATCGCGGTGGGCAGCGCCGGCTGGATCGGCAACGTCATGGCATCCATGGGGCTGATCGACCCGGCCACGAAACCCAAGGAAGTCTTCGTGGTTGTCACCGAGCTGATCTGTAAGCCGGGTGTATTCGGTTTTGTGCTGGCCGCGCTGACGGCGGCGCTGATGTCGACCATCGACACGCTAATTAATGCCGTTGCCGCCGTAACAGTCTATGACGTCTACCAGCCGTTCATCGCCAAGGGCCGCTCGGACCGTCACTACCTGAAAGTGGCGCGCTGGGTTTCCATCGTCGGCATGGCGCTCGGGCTGGCGATTGCCTTTATCTTCACGAATTTTGATTCGATTTACGCCGCCCACGCCGCGTTCATCTCCGCCGTAACCCCACCGATCGTGGTGTCGGTATTCCTCGGTGCCTTCTGGAAGCGTTACACCCCGGCGGCGGCCTTCTGGTCGATGTTCGGTGGGGCGACGTTGATCGTATTGTCGATTCCGTACCCGAAGATGATCTGGCCGTTTGGCACGTGGTTACATGGAGTAGATCCGGAAGGTGGGTACAAATTCATGCGGGCTTTCTTCGGGATCATGGTATCCGGGGTTGTCGGTGTGCTCGCGTCATTTTTCACTCGGCCGAAGCCCGTGGCCGAAATTGCCGGCCTGTGGATCGGGTCGATTGACCTGGGGCGTAAAATGTTCAAGGGCGCCGCGCCGAACCACGAGCAGGGTAGCAAGATTCTGGCCAGCCTGCGTGTTTCGGCCGAGGGTACCAGTGGTCCGACCACGGCGCTATCAGTGGACCAAATCCAGCCGACCGAGGCGACACTAGCCGATACTTCGCAGGTGCTGGACTACGCTCCCGTGCCGATGACACAGCCACCGTCGGAATACTGCATCGTGCGTTTCAGCGGCGCGGACATGCGGCGGATGAAAGCCCAGGAGGGTGATCTGTTGTACGTGGCGGACGCGCGGCGCTGGTTGGGTGGGCTGCGGTCGTCGCACTGCCGGGCGGGACATCCGCATGACGAAGGAAACGTGGTCCTGATGGCCGCGGAGGCGTTCGAGGCCGGCAGCTTCCTGCCCGATAGGAAAGTGCGCGTGGAGAAGTTCTTCTAAATGGGAATGCGGGTGCGTAACGAATCTTCCCAAACTCGACCTGCGTTAACTAAGAGCCCCAATCAATACCCCTCTCCCCCGTGGGGGAGAGGGAAGGGTGAGGGGGGAATGCCGCGGAATACAACCCTCCCCCAACCCCTCCCTGCCAGGGAGGGGGGTTCTATTAGGTGTACGAAGTGGGCCGGTTTTTTTCTGGCGTTCCTGGCGCTGGTGCCGGGTGGCTGTCCCGCGCCGGCACCGCCGCCGACTGGTCTGACCACGGCGCAGGCGACGCTCATCGATGGTGTCTTCGGGCAGTTGCGACATGCCTGGGCCGGGCTGGGGGCGCTGGCGGGGATGAACGACGTGCAGGCCTATCTGGTGGCGGACGTGCCGTTGCCGCTCGATCAAACCCGCCCGGCCGCGGACGTCTCCAAGGCTTTCGGCTCCGCCATCGCCGACTTCGAGTCCGACGAGGGCTGTGGCGGCGGCGAGAACGGCGCCCCGGTCATCGGCGGTCAACTGGTGCTGGCCATCGAATTCAACGTCGGTGAATGGACCTGCTTCTACCGTTTCCTGACGCTGGACGGCCGGGACATGAACGGCTCCGTCCGACTCGATGTGACCGGCGACGGGATCACCGGCGTAAGCTCCACCGGCACGATGACGATCAGTACCCGCGACATCGGCACCATGACCGGCGACGTGGCCTTCGAGCTGACGCCGGCGCGGGTAATGACCATCCCCGGCAACGAGTGGGTGGCTTACGACGGCAGCACGGTTACGAATGTGACCTTGACGAACATCGCGCTCAATCTGGCCGACCTGAGTTACGTACCCCAGGCGGGCACCATCGAGTTTCTGGTGCCAAACGCCGATGGTTCCGGCACGACGACGGCGACGTTGACGTTTGACGCCGACTCGCCGAATAATGGCGTCGTCACGGTGATGGTTGGCCAGGAGGAGCCGGTGGACTACACCCTGGCTGGTTTCTGACGGCGGGCAGCAGTGACAGCCGTGGCGGCATACAATCCGGGACCGGGCGAGTACCAGGTTAAACAGCATTTGTTCGATTGGCGCGACGCGGATCGGCGCCGCGATGTGCCAGTGCTCATTTACCGGCCGGATGGGCAGGATGAGCCGTGGCCGGTGGTGCTGTTTTCGCACGGAGTGGGCAGCTCGCGGGCGGGATATCGATATCTGGGACGGCATTGGGCCAGCCACGGTTATGTCGCCGTGCATGTCACGCACGTGGGTAGCGATGATTCAGCGGCGGCCGCGGCGCGCGGGCAAACCCGGCGCTGGATGGACGAGCTGATGCAGGATGTGGATCATCGCCGGGAGCGGCCGCGCGATTTGTCATTCGTGCTCGACTGTCTGGCG
>JBDRDH010000060.1:0-15619 GCA_043820985.1 Planctomycetota bacterium | reverse complement strand
CGCGACACGCGGCCAGGCGCCCCGGTGGGCAATTCTCCAGACAGCCGGCCAGATCCTTGGCGGCACCTTCGGAGTCGTTCAGCAGGGCACACAAGCGTGCCCGATCGTAGAAGAAATCACAGCTTGGTTTCTCTGGCGCCGGACAGCTTTTGAGAATTTGGCGGGCTTCTTCAGTCTTGCCCAGGCGGGCCAGGGCCACGCCGTTCAGCAGGCGGACTTCCGGCGTGGCTTGCTCTTCCGGGAGAGAGCTGAGCAGCTTGGCGGCTTCGGCATTCATATCCAAAGCCAGTTGCGTGCGGGCCAGATTCACGGCGGACTCGGCCGACTCGTCCTGGGCATAGACCTGGCGGTCCAGCTTCAGGGCCTCGCCATAGATGCCGTTGTCGTGATAGAAAGCGTGCAGTCCCTTGGCCATGGGTAGCCAACGTTGATCGTCGCTCTCCAGGCCCGCGTGGATCGTGCGCATCTGGATGATACGACGGAGCAACGTGGCCTGTTGGCGATACTCTTCATTATCGGGGTTAGCTTTAGTGGCCGCGGTAAAGGCCTGGAGCGCGCCCTCGAAGTTCCCGTCGGCCAGTAGCTCCTGGCCTTGAGCAAACTTTTCGGCGTTGTCCAGGGGGGCGGCCAGCACCGGCGCCGCGGCGATCGCAAGGCCAGTCACAATCAGACAAAGTATGATCCGTCGTCCCATCATTCCGTTCTCCTTTGAGTGTAAGTCTGCCGGGCAATCATCAGCCCGACTTCTCCTGTATTTCCTGGCCACAGTCCCTACGCGAATAGGGATCTACGGACCCTCCACACTAGATACCAGGCGCTCCAATTGATCCGGGGTTAAGGTCTCACGAACCCGCAGAATGCACTGGATAGTATCCTGCCACTCTGCCGTCCGTAACCGAGCGATCTCGTCGGTGAGCTTGTTAATGTGCTGCCGGTCAAACTGGGTCGCGTTAAGTTCCTGATTGAGCTCTTTTAGCAAGACTTGTAGACGCTGATCCGACTCGCTACGTCGCTGTCCACAAGCGCCACCACAGCAACCGAAAAGTTGCTGGCACTGGGTCGGTGTAAGGCCAAGCTGTTCGACCATGCGGCAGGTGGGCTGGGAGCCGACAGCCGCACAAGTAGTGTTACCCGTTTTGCAGGGGGGGCTGGATGAATCAACCTGGCGCAGCGCTAGCACGTTGAGGGTCGCACTGGCCAACAGTGCTCCACTCAGCAGCGAGATAACGATAGCGGTCTTCATGGCTGTCCCCCCTCTCTGAGTTCTCGCAAGAGAAGCATTTCCGGCCGCTGACCGAGTGCGGCAAACTGATCGTCATGCCAGTCAGCACCAGCCAGGACCTGGGCGGTGTCCGACAAGACCTGTTCAATCTGCATGGTTTGTGAAGCCGGGGTCCCGCTGACCGGTGCACTGACAGAAGAAAGCGCGTCATGCCCCAGGAAATAGAGCGCAAAGCCCGCCGCCGCTGCAGTCATGTGTGCCAGCCAGTAGTATCGGGAATGGCCGCGGCGACGGATCTGCGTTCGAGCGGCAATCTGCTCCCACAGCCCGGCGGGAAGCTCACAACTCCGCCCGGCTATGAGGATCTCGCTCAAACGCGTCAGTTTTTCCAGTTCCGTCTGACATGAAGAGCAGTTAGTCAGGTGAGCTTGTAAAGCGGCGGACTGGCCGGGATCAAGCTCGCCATCATGATAGGCCGGTATTATTGGACTGGCTTCGTGACACTTCATGGGATTACTGTTCCTTGCAGGTTTGGACAACGCTAACCGGGTGGGTATTCCCCGCTTTTTGTGGAAATCTCTTATGTTTTTTCCAGGATGCCTTGTAGTTGACTGCGAGCACGTGCCAAACGGGACATTACAGTGCCGATGGGAATCTCCAGGAGTTCGGCAATCTCGGTGTATGACAGCCCCTGGATTTCGCGCAACACGATGCAGGCCCGATAATCCGGGAATAACCGTGACAGTAATTGGTCCACCTGCTCGACCGCGTCGGCGTGATCGAATCCTGGAGCCGGCGAATCAATCGCCGCCAGACGGATTGTGACTTGATGTTCTGCAGCGGCGGACTCCGTGACCGAGCGGCGATCGCGCTGTTTAATCCTGTTCAGGCAGTGGTTTATGGCTAAGCGATATAACCAGGTACTGAATCGTGACTTACCGCTGAATTTGCCGGCCTGCTCATATACCCGCAGGAAGATTTCTTGCGTAACGTCCTGGGCATCGTGTTCATTGCTCAGCATTCGCCGGCACAGACGATGGACGCGCAGGCCAAAAAGCTCGTAGATGCTGGCCAGGGCAGTGATATCGCCGGTTTGCAGCCGCGCGATGGTTAGTCCTTCGGGTTGGATCGGGGTTTCTTTCTGCAATCCTAAAGCAACCTGTGTCAGGAAACGGTTCTCGCCGTCGATGAGATTGGGCGCCAGGATAACACATCGTGGATCATCTGACCGAATCGGCGGAAGTGGCGGGGCTGAGGATTACAACTTGTCCACATGGTGCGCCATCAGGACGGTGATGTCGTCTGGTTGCATGCCGCCTTCGGTATAGCTGCGCAGATCGGTCAACATCTCCTTGAGCATACTGCTGGCCAATTGACCAAAGCCATCGCAGAGGATGTTGACGAATCGATCCTCGCCGAAGGTTTCCCCCGCGTTGTTTTTAGCGGTTGTAACGCCGGGAGTGAACAACACCAGTGTCTCCGCGGTGGTGAGCTGTTCCGGCAGGAGCGGATAGACGGTTGACTTGAATAGTCCCAGCGGAGCGGAGGGCTGTTCAGGGCCGAGGCGTCGTTCATCACCACGGTTGGAGATGATGTAAGCGCCGAAATCACCCGCCAGAGCATAGCGGATCTCACCGCTGCTGGGATCGATGATGCCCGCGAAGCAGTTGAGCGGATGATCCTTCTCGCCGTCGTATAGCAGCCAATTCAGTGATCGCAGAAACACGTGGGGGGGATCCTGGTGCATGGCGGCCATACGAAAGGCGGCCTGGGCCTGGGCGATGAGCATGCTGGGCATGACGCCGGTGGCCGGAGTGCAGGCGACCATGATGGCTGCCATGCCATTACCTAGTTTGGCGACATCGTATATGTCGCCGGTGTTTTCACGACCGGGTTCGCGAAAGGCACCAAACTGTAACTGTGGCCACTGAGGCAGTTTGCGCGGAGTGAGGCGGGCCTGGATTTCGTGGGCCACGGCGACCTCGCCGGCGACCATGGCCGCGCGGTTACGTGCAATTTGCTTGAAGATGGCGTCAAGTTGCACAGCGAAGACATTGAGCAGGACTATGAAAAAGTCGATGTCCTGGGTCGTAAAGCAGCGGTTGGTATCGCCCGTGTCGATGTAGATCATGCCGAGTGTGCCATCGGGTCCCAGCAATGGACCGGTCAGAATCGAAGTCTGCACATCGGCGCTGGCCACCGGGACCATGAGGAACTGGCCGCGGTCGAGGACCCGCGGCTTGAGGGCACTGGCGATCTCGGGCAGGTCAGTTGGCTGACCGGTCAACAGACGGCCTTCAACATATTCCATGGGGCCGTAATTAACCCGCCGCACACCCATCCAGGCCCGCTGGGCGGCAAAAGCGGACAATAGGTTCTGCAGGGCGATGTCCATCAACTCTTCGACCAATACACATCGAGATACACTCAGGTTGGCATTGCTGATGCGGGCGATCTGCTCGGCCTGAATAGTGAGCGCTTCGTTGCCTTTGCGGACAGCGGTACCCGCGGGCAGACGCGAGGCGACGAAGCGCTCGAGCTGAGCGCGGGAGGTGCCGACCTCGACGCGAGATGTCCCATGGTTCTCATATTCGGGATAGACGCGGATGGAGTAATCAACAATGCGGATTTCATCGCCAGTTTTCAGGGCGGCCTTCTCGGGGACCGTCATGGCATTGACAAAGATCTCGCACTCGGGGGCCAGTTGTTCGAGCGACCATTGGCCCCGGGCGGCGGGGTAGACCACTGCTTGCCGGGTAGCAACGCGCGCGTCCGACAGGTGAATACGTGATCCTTCCTGTGAGCCGATATATACCGCCTCCTCGCCACAGACGACATCGGCAATCATCGCACCTTCATGTATGACGATCAAACGCATAGCTGGGTCCGGGCCGCGGCCATGCCGCGTATGCTGAGACAGTGATATCCGGTTGAGTCGGACGCCATTGGTCCCAAACAGCATATTAGCCGGCTGCCTGAAAGTAAGCCAGTCGCGGTGTGTAAATCCGTGTAAGGAGGCCCGGGGGATTGCCCCGGGGTGTGGTCAGTTGTGTGGCAAACCGTGTCAGGCAGTTGCGGCTGGTAGCACATTCTTGACCTTGGCGGCCAGTTGATCAGGAGAAAATGGTTTTATCAGGTAGTCATTGGCACCGGTTTTGATAGCTTCAATTACGCGCGACTTTTCAGCTTCGGTTGTGACCATGATGACGGGGATATTCTTGCCGGCTTGACGTAGGGCGCGCAGGGTCTCTATACCGGACATATTGGGCATGTTCCAATCAAGCAGAATCAGATCGAAGCTGTTGTCCTGCTTGATGGCCTTGAGGGCTTCCAAGCCGTCAGCAGCCTCGGTCGCGTCAATAATACCCACGATGCTGAGTGCTTTTATGACGATGCGACGAATCGTCATGGAATCATCAACCACCAATGCTTTCATCCGGGGAACCTCAATTAGGGCTATACGTGATTTCCATGCTGAACTCCCCGGCGTCGGAATTAAATTGAATTTCCAACCAGACTGATTTACTTGGATATTTGACGCGATAACCACTGCCCTCGACGACAGTTGGCAATCCCAATTCGAGTGGCGGATCGGTGTTGAACTTGGCCTTGGCGGAGCCGGCCACCATATTCACCAGTTCGGAAATCGCGTCGACGATCTCCTCACTGGACTTCGGCTCATTTGTCTCAAGCATGCGCGCGGTCAAATCCAGAGCTGTCTGGGGTGGAAAAGTCAAGGCCACCACACCATGCATCACACCACTGATGCCGATCAGTGATGTGAGCCGCTCAGTCTTGATTTTCTGGCAGCTTATCTTGACCTGGTTTCGCGTGGGATGAACCCCTAGCATGGTCTCGAATACCGAGTTTACAGCTTCCACAAAGGGGTTGATGTAAGAAACATCCACGTCGGATTCTCCATCACCAGCATAGTGTCTGTGGCTACAACCCCTGCGCCACTGGCGGTCACAATATGCAGAGGCCGAACTGAGCTTAATCCCGGTGTTCCTTATCAATTTCCGCAAGATAAATCGTCTGTTTCACCCACTCGGTTAATTTGCTTGGCAGAAGTGTGGTCATCGCGCTGATCGTGGACCGTGAACCCGGCCAGCAGGCATAAGTATCGGAACCAGATGAAGTAAGTATCGTACTCTCTGGGGAGCTGGTGGATGCTGGCGGCTAATCCAGGGGCTGGGATGCCAATTGCGTTCCTTGTGTTCGGTATGGCCCCTATCTGGAGCCTGGATGCCCGATAAATGGCCGGATGAAATCTGGCCCATTGCTCCCTTTCCAGCTCGTCAATTCGGACCATTGATCCGAGGCCCTTTAGTCGAGGGACCGCCGGGCGCGAAATTGCGTTTGACAGGATATGCGAACGATATAAACTATGAGATTCAAGCGTCCGTAGGGACGCCGCGGTTGGGGCCGTAGCTCAATTGGTCTAGAGCGCCGGCCTGTCACGCCGGAGGTTGCGGGTTCGAGTCCCGTCGGCCTCGTTTCCCAATCGCAACAAAACGGATGAAGCGGATTTACCGCTGTTTCCGCGCGCCGTCCCACTGATTGCTAGCTGTCTGCCGGCCCACGGTGCTCGTCGGGTACGCGCGGCGCCGTATCACTTGAATCTCCATCTGGTGGAAAGGCGGGGCCGGTATCAACTACCGGAATCCGGGCTCGGTCGGCTGGCAGACTAACTCGCGCCGCCAGCACGCGCCGCCGCATAAAAAGACCAAAACATACGCAGCCACCGTACAAAGCGACGTGTACCCCCGAGCGCACCAGCAGTGTACACGCGCCGCCGTATACGAGATTAGTGGCTGACGGAATAAAGAGAAATGCGGCTGTGGCCGTACATAGCAGGACAATCACCTGGGCGGGGACCTGCAGCCAGAACAAACGCATCTGAGTGGTCAACACCCCGAAGACGTTGGTCAGCAGCGCCAGACATTGCGCGGCGACGATGATCTTGAACTCGTGGTAGTAACCAGCGTCCTCGGGACGGTAGAGCACGCGCAGCAGCCATTCACCAAAAAGCAGGGTACCACCCAGCAGCAGCAGCCCCACCACCAGGGCCAGTCCCAGCAGCCGACCACCCAGTCGCAAAAACGCCGCCAGGTCTGTTTGGTAGTAGTGTGCCAGGCGATTGGCGCCCGCGTTGGCGGCCTGGAAGACCAACAGGTTGCCGGCCATCGTCACGAAGGTCAGTGCGCCGAAATATCCCAGGGCGGCCTTGCCGTTCGGTTGGTGCTCGATAACCAGTTGCGGAATACTGTTACACAGGTGCAGGATCAGCAGAACGATCCCGAGCGGGAAGGTCTGGCGTGCCAGCCGGCCAACCGCGCGCCAGGTCCAGGCGGGATCGTAGTCGGGGCGCATGGCGACACAACGCCGGTCGAAAACAAACAAAATGGCAATCGAAACAGCGACATAGATCACTACGGCGAACGCCGTGCTATTGGCCATCTGGTCTACCGTCGCCGTCGCCGAGCCGCTCCACCAGGCACATAATGGGATCAGCAGAGCGAACGGCAGGATCATGCCCAGACCGCGCATGGCCGCCGAGGTCGCCATCAGATCCAACCGCTCGCGCTTCTGGAACAAGCCCCAGCCAATCTCGGCCAATGAGACAATCAGCTTACCGGCACACAGACCGGCGAGAATGATGATGTAGGCCAGCCGCGGCTCGGTTAGGGCCTGCCAGGCCACCATGCCCAGCAGGATGGCGCCGGCGATCATCACCGTTAATGAACGCAGCCGACGGTAGGTGCCGAAGGTAAACTCACCGGCGGCGTCCGCCACCAGCGCCCCACGCAATTCCAATGAGCAAAAGACAATCACCGGCGTGGCGATCGCCAGACTGAACAGAACCTGCCCGAGCACCTCGGCCGGGGCGAACTTTCTTAGCAGAATAATGACGCCGAACTGGCAGGCATGGAAAAGACCCATGCCGCTGACGGCGTATAACATGCTTTTGCCTAGCGGGCGGGAGCCAACCGCGTCACACCCGGAATGGTTGCCGGCGGACGACGGGGCGCCTGTTACCATCTTCGGCTCCGAGGGTAGTCGCCCAAACTTAGCAAAGTAGCGGCGTAGACACTCGGCCGTTAATTAGTCAGGGCAGTTTGAGCTGGTCGAACACGACCGGCAACCGGACGTCGTCTACCTTGGGAAAGACCTCGAGAACCAGTTGGGAATTCTCGTCCAGCTCGGCACCGATCAGGCCGCAGCCGACCACGGATTTGTCGTCCTTGGTTTGCATTGGCCGTTCGCGATGACGAATCACACTCATCCAACCGTTGTAAAAGGCGAGCGCGCGGACGTGGTCCTGGCCCTTGAGGTATTGAATGGCATAGGTATTGGCGGCCGAGGGCGGCTGTTCACCCGCGAGTTCCTCCAGCGGTACCACCCGGATCTCGACACCCAGTTCGGCGAGACGTTTATTCTCGATCTGCTTGCCGACGTACTGGAGCGGATTGTCAATCGTAATTTCCTCATGTCCCTCGGCCATGATCAGACGCAAGGAGCCCTTCAGATTGACCGATTCAGCGGCGCGCGCCGGACTGCCCATGCCGGCCGTCAACAACAGGCCGCTGGCGCGCAGGCGATCAGGAGTCAGATTCATGGGCTGGGTGGTCTCGCGCGCATCGGGGGGATACTCGGCGGGATTCACCAGTATCTGGCCGGTGCTATCCGTCGCCTCGTCAAAAACCACGGTTCCCACGCGGGCGACTTCGGTAAGGCGTTCCCCGCAGACGCGCAATTGCATGCGCAGATCGGATTCGCGCATGCCCGGTTGATCCTCGAGGAACCAGTAACGGGCATCGAACATGGCCGTGACCTCGACGCGCAGCGGACCATTATCGTAGGTGGGGGCTGGCGGAGCCGGCTGAGTGGTAGGAACCGTGGGCGTCTCCTGGGGTACGGCTTGTTGCAGCATGAGCATCACACAAAGAGCGAGCATTTGAGTGTTTCCTCGTCGATTACCAGGTACAGTGTATTGTGACGAACAGATCCACAATCGGCCGGACAGTCTGATCGTCAGACAACCGCGCCGAAGTTCGTCTTGAATAATGTATTTTCTCTTCCTGGGCGCATGCCGTCAACGGTCTTGCGGTACTGAATCGCCGTGGAAAGCCCTCCCGTCGGCATCCGTGGAGGCCGGAATCAGGACTGCCCACTGGTCCGGGAATGGCTGCCTCAGTCAGTCAACAGGGTCTCGGTGAGTTCCATCAGCCGTTCCATCCGAAACGGCTTGTTGAGGTATCCATCGACACCCAGTGTCTCGGCATATTGGCGGTGTCGGCGGCCCTCGTTGCCGGTGATCATGATGACCTTGGGCTTGCTGCCACGTGGCCGGCTCTGGCGCAGTTTCTCAAGAACGAGAAAGCCGCTTTTGTGGGGCAACATGATATCCAGAATGACGAGATCCGGGTCCAGTTCCTCGGCCTTCGTGACGGCGGCGGAGCCGTCGCTGGCAGTCTCAATAGTGGCTCCGGTTTCCGCCAGTGTAGTTGTGATAGCCTTCAGGACGTCCTGATCATCATCGACGACGAGTATGGATTTGTCTTCAAAGGTCCTGGCCATGACAGACTCCTTATTCATGGAGGCTTTATAGTGTAGTATTGACGTGCTGATCAGACAATGTATAGCCGCCCGGGTCTGTTGGGCGCTGAGCTGTCAGACGGGATATTGGAGAACGAGTCATGCGGGAGACACGCAGGAATTTGCTGGTTGGATTATTCGTTCTGGTGGGTTTGGGGGCCCTGGGCTCCTTGATAGTCCTTTTTGGACAAGGTCCCACATCCTGGCTGGGCACCCAGGGATATCAGTTGAACATCCAATTTCAGGCCGCCAGAGGTGTTCGCCCGGGCAACCAGGTGATGATTGGCGGGATCGAGGTGGGGCGCGTCGCCAATGTCACATTCATCGATCCGCAACGTTTCGATCACGGTGTGAACGTGGCGGTGATCATCGAATCGGATATCGAGATTCCGGTCGGGAGCAAGGCACTAACCACCGAGCCGGGCATTGGGCAGGGGCGTCCGCCGATCGAGATCATCGCCGGCCCGCCGGGCCAGGGCATGTTGGCAGCCGGCGCGGTTATTCAAGGTGATATGCGCGGGGCGATTGACTCTATCGTGCCTCAGCGGATCGTGGCGACGTTGGAAAAAACCGCGTCCCACATTAGCGAAGCCGCCGCTGCCCTGACGCCCGTCCTCGAAGATCTACATGAGATCATGATCAAACGTAATCCGGCGGAAGTTGATCGACCGGGTGGCGCCCAGGGCAACATGTCCACCGCCATGGCCCGTTTTGACGGCACGCTCAAGCACGTCAATGAGGTGATTGGTGATCCGGCCACGAAGAGTCAGATCAAGGAAGCCGTGGCCAATATTCACGCGGCTTCCGAAGATGCCAAGTTATTCGCGGCGGATTTGCGTGAAGCGTCACAGAAAGCCCATGAGGTGGTCAATGAAGCCAAGGAACTAGTTGAGAACACCCAGGGCACGCTGGAGCGGGTGGAAGGGGAGTTCATGGCGGCTTCGCGAGAAGCCCGGGATATGTTCGAACGCGGGAGCAAATTCCTGGATACCGCCAATGAAGTGGTCACCGCGATCAAACGTGGTGATGGCACAATCGGACGCATGCTTCAGGACGGGAAACTATACGAAAGCCTGGTTCTGACCGTTGAGCGCCTGGCGAAAGCGATGGAAGAGTTCCAGTTGCTCATTAAGGATTGGCGTGCGGGCAAGGTACGCATCGGCCTGTGAAAAAACTCTATCATTAGGCCGTTTGTTTTAATACTAAAACCAGTACTGATAGGCGCGCGGCTTTCCGCAGGTTGACGACGAAAAACACTCAAAGAGGTTAAAATTAAACCGGAAACGAAGGCCCCGTAACCGCTCCCGGAGATGCCTGCGCCTTTCCTATTCAAAGTGAGCGGCATCATCAATAAAGCTTTGTTGGCGGAATGAATCTTGCCCAATACCCAGATGCGCTTGACCGAAGGCCCCGATACGGCCGGTCAAGTCTGGGGCCGGTAGGCGCGTGCTGGCCGGGCACGCCAGCGCATTCGGCCTGGTCGCGGGTGAGTCAAGAGTGGGTGCGGCATGATCGAGATGACCATCTTTGGACGTGGCGGCAGAGGCGGGGTAACCCTCGCCAAGTTGATTGCCACTGCTTATTTCCTCAGAGGCAAGAATGTGCAGGCGTTCGGTGTCTATGGCGCCGAGCGCTCGGGAGCGCCGATTCAGGCCTTCATGCGGGCCGATGACGAGGAAATCACCAACCATAACCAGATCCAGAATCCCGATCACGTTATCGTGATCGATGATACTCTGCTGGGACCGCATGTTCTGGTGGGACTCAATCCAGATGGCTGGATCATCATCAACACACATCAGCCGCCGACGGCGTATGCCGAACAGTTTCCCGGTCGACGCGTGGCGACCGTCGACGCAACCCATATTGCTCTGGAAAACGGGCTGGGCACCAGGACGGTCCCGATTGTTAATACCGCCCTGCTAGGTGCCGCCGCCAAACTTCTCGATCTTAAGACCGAAGATCTGGATGCCACACTGGCCGAGATGAAGTTTGGCGGTTCGAACGTGACGGCAGCGCACGCGGCGTTTGAATCTGTTAAAGGGCAGAAGCTCAATGGCAAACTGGCTAAATCCACCAGTGACGCGAAGAAGGGCAGAATAGCTGGCATCCTCGACGAAGACATCAGTGGTATGCCGGCTGTCCGAACCGGCTCATGGGCTTCACGCCGGCCCGACCGTCACGAATTAACTCCGCCCTGCAATGATGGCTGTCCGGCGGGTAACGATGTGCGCGGCTTTGTGCAAGCGGTCGGTAAGAAGGACTACGACGAGGCGTTGCGGATTTTATTGAAGACCTCGCCGATGCCCGGCATCTGCGGGCGGGTTTGTCCGGCGCCGTGCATGGAAGCCTGCAATCGGAAAGAGCATGATGAATCTGTCAACGTTCGGGATATTGAGCGGTATGTGGCGGATCATGCCCTCTGGCCCGAAGCCATCAAGCCGACGCGCGCCGAGCAAGTGGCTGTCGTGGGCTCGGGGCCGGCGGGCCTGAGTGCCACATATCATCTGGCGCGCCTGGGTTATAACGTGGCGTTGTTCGAAGCTGGACCGGAAATCGGTGGTGTTCTGCGCACGGGCATTCCGTCGTACCGATTGCCACGCGACGTGCTGGATCGTGAAATTGGCTTCATTCTGCGGCACGGCGTCCAGGCTCAACCCAACCAGCGCATCGGCCGCCCGGAGCTGATCGAGTTGACGCGGAAGTACGCCGCGGTCTTTGTGGCGACCGGCTTGCAGGAATTGCGGGCGTTGAATCTGCAAGGCCTCTCGGAAGACATGGTCATGCAGGGCATCGATTTCCTGGACCGGGCGCGGCAAGGACAAGTGCCACTGACCGGGCAGAACGTGGTCGTGGTGGGTGGCGGTAACACCGCCATGGATGCGGCGCGCACCGCCTTGCGTGTCGGAGCACGCAGCGTACGTATCGTCTATCGACGTACCCGTGCCGAGATGCCGGCGATCAGCGAGGAAATCGACGAGACGCTTGAAGAAGATATCCGGATTGACGAACTGGTTATGCCATCGCGTTTGCATAAGGATGCCACCGGACCGGTGCTGACGTGTCAGCGGATGAAGCTGGGTAAGCCGGATGCATCCGGGCGTCCGCGACCGGTGCCGATTGACAGTGAGGATGCGTTCTTTGAGCTACGTTGCGACAAGTTGTTGCTGGCGCTGGGACAGAGCATGGATCTCTCGATCCTGCCAGAAGGCTCGCATGTGCATGATGGCGAAGCGCTGCTGGGCTTGACCGAAGCCCCCGTGTTCGCCGGTGGTGATTTCGCCACCAACGAGGGCACGGTTACCGCCGCGCTTGGTAGTGGTCGGCGGGCCGCCTGGCATATCCACCGCACACTAACTGGCGAGGATCTGTTCCCGCCGCAACCGCCGCCGGTAGCCGGACCCGAAGCGATCCGGACGCAGTTGTTCGCGCACATTCCGCGTGAAAAGTCCGCCGTGGTGCCGGGCAACGTACGGCGAAACAGTTTTACCGAAGCGCGGCTGGGCCTGATTGACGAGCCCGAGCACGACGCGGCGGCGGCCGAAGCACTGCGGTGTTTCAGTTGCGGCGTGTGCAACGAGTGTGACAATTGCCTGACATATTGTCCGGAAGGCATCATGCTGCACGAGGGCAATTGTGAATATTCCTTCAACTACGAATACTGCAAGGGCTGCGGGATTTGTTCCTCACAGTGTCCGCGCGGTGTGATCTTCATGCAGGAAATATAGGAAGGAGGCCGCACGTGGCACGGGCACTGGTAACGGGGAATAACGCCGCCGGTCACGCCTTGGCCGTGGCTGGCGAGGCCAACCGTATAGCGCGGGGCTGCTGCGGCGGGGCCTACCCGATCACACCGCAGACCGAAGTGATCGAGTTTCTGCGCGCTTTTAATTTCACCAAGGGAAACATTGTGCCCGTCGAATCCGAGCATAGTGCCATGGGCGTGTGTATCGGCGCTTCACTGGCCGGGGCCCGCTCATTCACGGCCAGTTCGGCGAACGGCTTGGCGTACATGAATGAAAACGTCTTCGCCGCCGGCTACTACCGCCTGCCGATTGTGATGATCGCGGTAAACCGCACGCTGGGTCCGCCGTGGAATATCTGGGTGGACCAGGGCGATAGCCTGTCGTTACGGGATGCCCCCTGGATGCAGTTCTATTGCGAATCGCACCAGGACCTGGTGGATACCATCCTGGTCTCGTTCCGCATCGCCGAGGATGCCCGCGTGCTGCTGCCGGCGATTGTAGCCATGGACGGTTTTGTCCTCTCGCATACCCAGATGGTGGTCGATCTGCCGGAACAGGAACTGGTCGATAAGTATCTCCCTGCCTGCGAAGTGCCGCACCAATTGCGGTTCGATCGTCCCACTACCATCGGTGGGTTGACCTGGCCGCGTGAAACCGAGAAACACCGCCGCGAAATCCAGACCGCCATGGAGGCGGTGCCAGCGGTCCTGCGCGAGGCGCTGGATGAGTTCGAACACATCTTCGGCCGCCGGCCGCATGGCACCTTGTCCGCCGAGCACACGGAAGATGCTGAAACAGTGCTGATTGCCTGCAACACCATGGCGCGTACCTTGCGGCGGGTAGTGACCGCGCGGCGCGCGAAGGGCGAGAAAGTCGGCATGATCAAGGCCAAAATGTTCCGCCCGTTCCAGCGCGAGGAATACGTCCAGGCCATCGGTTCGGCAAAAAAAGTCGGCGTGCTGGATCGCAACCATTCCCCCGGCTCCGGCGGCATCTTCTGGAATGAAATCGCGACCAGCCTGCGCACCCGGCCGGACGTGCTGCTCCAGAATTACCTGGTCGGGCTGGGTGGTGGTGACGTCACGCCGAATTTCATCGATGAAATCTTCGACGACCTCCAGGCTCGCACACAGGCCGAGGAACCCATCTGGAAAGAGGTGGCGGCATGAGTTCGCTAAAGACGCAGGCACACGCCAATGAATACGTGCGCGGCGATGGTATTCTGCGGCCGGGCAACACCAACTGTGCCGGCTGCGGCATGTCGCTCGGACTGCAATGGCTCGACCAGGCGCTGGGCGAAGAGAAGCCGACCCTGGTGATCCCCGCCTGCTGCGGCATTGTCACCGCCGGCGCTTTCCCCACCAGTGCGTATGGCGTGCCGACGGCGGCGGCAACCTTTGCCAGCTCTCCGGCCGTGGCCACCGGCATCAGCGTGGTGCGTGGCTTGAACGCGGAAAAGAATCCCACCGTCTGCTGGACCGGTGATGGCGGCACGTATGACATCGGGATGGCCACCTTGTCGGCCGCCGCCGAGCGTAACGAAGACATTATGTACTTCTGCTACGACAACGAAATCTACGGCAACACTGGCGGGCAGCGTAGCAGTGCCACGCCGCGCGGCGTCAAGACCACCACCACTTCAAAGGGCAAGACCGAGCGCAAGAAGGACATTATGGGCATCATGGCGGCGCACCGCGTGCCTTATGCCGCCACGCTCTCGCTGGCCCACCGGGATGATTTCCTGCGCAAGGTCAAGCGCGCCCGCCAGACGCCGGGCTTCCGCTTTCTGTTGCTGCTGTCGCCGTGTCCGACGGGCTGGAAATCGGAGCCGACCGAGAGTGTCGAGCTGATCCGGGCCGCGGTCGGCAGTGGCCTGTTCCCGGTCTATGAAGTTTTTGATGGAGCGCGCTACCGCATCAACGTCCGCCCGGACGGCACCCCCCTCGAGGATTACCTCTCCCGGCAACGCCGCTACAAGTCCGAAACGATCGACGTGGAGGAGATCAAATCCCAGATCCGCTCCCAATGGGCCTACCTCGAAGCCATGGAACGCACCTTCCCCGCCGGCAAAGAGTAGGGTGGGCACCGCCCACCACATTCGATAACAAAGTCTGTAGGGTGGGCACTGCCCACCATCGGTTAGGTGGTGATGCCCACCCCACATTCTGCTTCGGAGCTGTCATGCCATCTGAGCCTACCGTACTGGAGGGATTCACACTTGTACAGACGCCACATGGCGTTTCGATCAAGAAGAAACGCGCGCCACTCTTCGAAACAATGTGGCTATTCCCGTTTGCACTTCTTTGTCCAATATTGGCCGTGGGCGCGGGTATGGCGGTATATGCATGCCTCAGCGATGTGCCTCATGTGAGTGGACTCGCGGTCCTCGGACGCTTGGCACTTGCCGCCATGTTCCTGGCGGCTGGCATCGTCCCTGTCTGGGGCTTCTGGGTGTTGCTTGTGATTGTTGCGCCCGTTGTGAAGACTGTTAGCCGAGTGGAAGCACACCACGTTTGCACCGCCTCCATGTTCGGCGCTGTTTACGCGCGGAAGTACTTGGACGAAGAGGCCACAGTCGTGCTGCAGGTCTACGATAGTAAAGGAGATCCGTGTGTGCGGATCCTCCTCAGAGACAAGTTTGTTCGTGTATTTAAACTGACCATTCCAACGGTTGTCGGCTCGTCTGAGACAGAGGCGGCGAAGCTAGGTGGCACATTGGCGCAGCCCATGGCCGAACTCCTTGGCGCTAGCTTTGTGTGTGAATACCCACAGATGAAAAAGTAGGGTGGGCATCGCCCACCATTGGTAATGTGGGCAATGCCCACCCTAGTGCGCCTGAGAGTGTACTCGATCCGAGGGGTGCAAGTCCCCTCCAGGCATGCGCTCTCCGGCCTGTAACTGAAGGTAACTGCGTCGCCGTGAGGCGGGGTGGAGAGCAACCGGAGGTGAACTGTCGGTCCGTAGGATGACGAACGCGATTCGGCCGGACGTAGCGGCGAGCCAGCTAGGGAATGGCGAAGCCCCGACCCGCCCACGGGCGGGAAGCCCAGCG
>JBDRDH010000059.1:0-18722 GCA_043820985.1 Planctomycetota bacterium | reverse complement strand
GGTGAAAATCGCCTACCGCTGCTGGCACGACCGCGTCCCGTATGACGAGGCCTACCACCAGCAACGCCGCGCTGAGAGAATGAAACCGAGGACGACAAAATGACACCCCCACGATATAAGAACTACATAGCCAGTCCCCCGTTGCGCCTACCACTTTTCAGACTTTTTTCGCGGTGCCGGGGGATTTCGGGCCGTTCTTTCGACGGCCACGCCCTGTTTTCTCTATTCGTGCGCAGAGTATCCCCTGGATGCTTGCGCCGCGTGCCAGCTTGAGCGCCTTGTCGAATCATCTTGAGCATGTTGGCCTTGGCCTTCCTCGCGGCGGTGCGCGCCGAAGCAAACCGGCCGCATCGCGGATCGCGTGCAAAAAAGGGGCGGATCTGATCCCGCTGACCGAGCCAGAGATCCGGCGCCTGTTGCTGGCGATCATCTGGCCGCGGCTGACGAACATCGAACGGGCCTTGGTATGGAGCGACTGGTGCCGCCACCACCAAGCCATCGCCCGCGCAGCCCATTATCGCAGGAGAACCAATGCGCAACTGTAGTACTAAGGTTCATTTTCGCTTGTATTTATGGGGGCAATCGTCACCTCATTATACGCCGGGGTAAGTGTCATCTGGCAAATATGGGCTAAGGTAACAATGTGGAGGCCGCCATGCACGTACGCGATCGCGGCTACACTGTGCACTTCCCGCGACGATCGGCCAGGCGGCTGATCTGGCGGGCTTGTTTTTCATATCCGGCGCGGCCCATCAGGGCGAAGGTCAGATCCTTGCCAAGCTGGACGGCGGGTTGGTCGTATGGGTTGATATCGAGCAGGCCGCCAGCGAGCGTGGTCGCCGCTTCCCAGAGCATGATGAACTGACCAACCGTCGCTTCGTCAATCTTGGGGAAGCGGATGGTCAGGCACGGCCGCGAACTGGCGACCAGGGCATGCTCCGTCGCCAGCTTCTCGGCGTTCAACAACCGGCCGAGCGTGGCGCCCTGCAAGTAACTCAATTCCTCCGGCGTACCCGCTGAGCGCGGGATCTTCACGTCGCGGGCGAACTTCTCGACCTCCAGGAAGATGAAGACCTTGTCGTTGGGACCTTCGCGGTACAACTGGACCTGCGAGTGCTGGTCAGTGGCCCCCAGGGCCTTGATGGGCGTGGCGCCAACGACCACCGGCCGATCTTCCAAATCATGCTGTTTGCCCAGACTCTCGGCCCACAACTGCCGCCACCAGTCGGCCAGATCCTTGAGCTGATAGCTGTACGGCATCATCACATGCAACCGCTTGCCACGCACATAGAAAGCATGCAGCAGTAGCGCCAGCAGCGCCGCTGGATTCTTCTTGACCGCCTTTTGCTCAACCCGCGCGCCCATCTCGGCCGCGCCGGACAGCAACTTACCAATGTTGGCGCCACACATCCCCGCCGAGAACAGCCCCACCGCCGACAGCACGGAGAAACGGCCCCCCACTCCCGGCGGCACTGGCAGGGCCTCGAAACCCTCGGCCTCGACGATCCCCCGCATAGTGCCCCCTTCGGGATCGGTCGTTACCAGTACGTTCCTCGTGAGCGCCGGCTTACCGAGTTTGCGGGCCAGCAGGTCGCGAATAATTAGAAACTGCGAAGCGGTCTCGGCGGTCTCGCCAGACTTGCTGATAACGTTGAACAGCGTCTTGCGCAGACCGGCCCCCAGCATCTCGATCAGGTTGGCAAACTGCACGGGATCAACATTGTCCATCACGAACAACCGTGGCCCGCGGCGCGCCTTGGCACTCAAGAGATTGTGGTAGGGTGGATTGAGCGCCGTTTGTAAGGCAATGTTACCCAGCGCCGAGCCACCAATGCCCAGCACGACCAGGTTCTCGAACTTGCCCGCGTAACGCCGTACGGCGGCGCGCACTTTTTGGAACATTTCCGTATCGATCGGCAGATCACGATATCGATGCTGGCCGGATTTGCGCTCGCGTTCGACGCGGTCCACGACATCCCGAACCGCCGGCTGGCAGCGTTTGATCTCCGCCTGGCTGAGTCCATGAGCCGCCCCGACCGCGGAGGTCAGCGCGTTCCCGTAATCCAGTTCGATGGGCGTAAGTGGCATGTCTTCGATCTCCTTCTCGAAGTTGGTGTCAGAGCGAGCAGGATACCCGGCGTCCACATACTTGGGCCACTACACAACCACAATAGGTTCGCCGGATGGCCCCAAAGCCCTACTTCTCCATCAGCTCCAGGGCACCGTTCCAGCCTTCCGCCGGCGGGGTGGCAAGGTACTGCCGCACGGCGACGACGTACTGTTGAGCGGCCCTGTCATCGGGACGGGTATGCATACAAGCCTCGAAGGCTCGCAGCGCTTGCGACCACTCCCGCTGCTGAAATGCGTTCACGGCCTGGCCAAAATGGGCGGCGTAATCCCGGTCCTCGTCACTTACGTCCGGCTCACGACCCAATAGCTCGTAAATCGGCACACCCTGGGTCTTGCCCTTGACCTGAACGCTGCCCAGCGGGCGCGTCGCAAAACCATCACCAGCTTGGACCAGGGTTGTCTCGCTGATCAGGGTTAGCGTGCCATAGAATTTATTAGCCGACTCCAGCCGAGCCGCCACGTTCACCGAATCACCAATACAGGTATAGTCGAATTTCCGCTCCGAGCCACATGGCCCCACGATGGCCTTGCCGGTAGCCACACCCACGCGCAGCACCAGTTCATTAAAGGCTTCATCTCCACCACTGCCTTGTTGTTCGCGGACCAACTCATGCAGCGCGACTTGTAGATCAATGGCCGTCTCGCAGGCCCGGCGGGCATGATCCAACTGCGGATAAATCACCGGATTCCAAAACGCGAAAATGCCATCGCCTATAAACTTATTGATCATCCCCTCGTAACGCAGCATTACATCACTGAAACGCCCTAAGGTAACATTCAATACATGCTGGGTGCGCTCGGCTCCGATCCGCTCGGAGATGGTGGTAAACCTGGCCAGGTCGGTGAAGACCGCCGTCACCTCGCGCATCTCGGCTCGCTTACAGAGTTCCGCGTCCTCGGCCATCTGCTTGGCCAGTGTGGCGGAGGTATACTGGCTCAAGGCCGTGGCAATTTGCCGCGATTCGCGTTCGAGGAATATGTAGCGGTACAGCAATACCACGAAATATGCCGCCGCCAGGGCTAAAAGCGCGGGAGTCAACGCAAACCAATATGTCCACAGGGCAAACGCCAGCCCGCCCGCCAGTGCGACGAATGCCGTTGCCACAACCGCCAGTATCGCGCCGGAAATCCACGGCCCCCAGCGCGTACTGACCACCGCCGCCAATGATCCCAACAGTAGAGTGATCAGCCCATTGAGCCACAATGGTGCCCAATAGGCCATGCGCCCGGTCAGCAGCCCATTCAGCAAGTTCGCGTGCGCGACCACGCCCGGCGCGCGCTTGTTGGTCGCGATCGGCGTCATGTCCGCCAGCGATGTCGCCGTATATCCCACCACGCACAGCTTGCCCGCCACCCGTGGGCGCAACCTGTCGAGTGTCGCCTCGATCTCTGCCAGGTACTCATCGTTCGCCGCTAAAGCGCGTTCTATCTCGCGCGGTACCGACGCATCCACGCGCGCAACATCTTCGCCCGATTCGGCCTCCAGCCGAACGGCCAACTCACCCGCTGCCGCGCGCAAGGCTGCCATCCCCGCCGGCAAGACTTCGCGATATTGAGCCAACCAACTTTCCATGTCTTCAACCGCGTCGGTGTCAGCGACGTAACGCGCCCGGCGCAACTCGGACTCCAACCGCGACACCTGCATCAAATCGTCGAAGTTCTGCTGCTGGTCGGCCAGCAACCCCGCCTCCAGCAACTCGCCCAATCGCTTCAGCACCAGTTCGCGGTTATGCCGGATGGCCTGTCGCCGATCGTATACCTGCCAGATCGCGTCCATGGGAATATGGCTGCCAAACTGCTGTGTCCAGACGCGCTGGGGCACCCACGGCACCAAGGTGCGCCCGTCGCCGTCAAGCTGTACGACAATTGGTCGGTCGCGCCCCGGCACGCGCAATACCAGGCTCCCCCTGGTGGCACTGATATCTTCCGCTTGCAGGCCCAGTGCGTCACACGCCAGCGCGAACGCCAGTTGCGGCAATACATGGCCTTCATGTTCCACCAACAAGCGCATCCGCCGCATCACGCCGTCAATGTCCGGCTCGAACACCACGAAGCCGCAACGCCTGGCGGCCCGCGCGTGCAGGAAATACACCGGCGCTATCCGTCCTACCCGTTGCGCGGCCGCCGCCACGCGCTCGGCCAACAGCAATTCCGGCTCGATGGTGGCTTGGTGTCCAAGTACCTCACGTAGCGCGTAGACAATTTCTTCGTGTTGGCGGTTAACGTTGATATCCAACGTCAATTCCGCAAAGGAACAAAATTCAGCGAACAACATATGCACCGGCTGCCGCCAGCGCTCGGGTTGTTCATTCAGCCACGTGTAAATGGCGTCCTCGAGTGCTATCCGCGGCTGCGTGGAATACGGCGCGTAGTCGAACGCCAGGTAGACCATGCCCGCGGCTTCAATGGCAACCTTGATCTCTAAATCCGGGAAAGCAATGGTGACCGCCTCGGCGCCAAGTGTGAGTGGATCCAGGGCAATATCCGCATACCGCGGCACGATCGTGCGCAGCGTCTCCGGCTCGCCCAGGGTGATATCCATCAGCAACGCCGCCGGCTTCAACTCGGACAGGATCGCTATCAAACCAGCCTGCACATCGCGCGGCCACGGCCAGCGGCCGATGATATCGATCGAACCATCATCGATATCAATACAGGTAATGCGCTCATCCTGGGGCGTAGTGCTGGCATACAGGAACCGTAGATCCAGGGTCTTCAGCTCGATCCAGTTCAACCAGCCGGCCAGGTAGAATATGACCACCAGAACCGTGACGGCCAGGCCACAGAACAGGGTGGTCAGATTAGCTTGGCGCTGTCGGCGACTCACAGGCGTCTCGGCCTCTGGCAACCCACCAGGAGTAAGTTCAGATCAATGTCGCGGGCCACGCTCCGGCGACGGCCGCTGGTCATCGGTATATCGCTCGGGATTCCTCGCCGCAAGCCAGTCCCCGCGCCGAAACGTAACCACAATCCAGATCAGGATCGACCCAATGAAGTAGCTGGCGGGAGTTTCGGCCAGTGCCACCGTCAGCCCCCGGCATAATTCGCGCGCGAACAGGCTGGTTGTCTGACTGGCGGGGCCATCGTTGACAAAGGCATTCAAAATGGCCAAAGCCGTGCGCAGGGCCACAAAAGCATTGATCAACAACAAGCCCCACAAGAGCGCCCACCCCCGCCGTCGCCAGGGGATCGGCGTGGCCAACACCAACGCTATCAGGCTGATGGTCGGCAGATAGCCTTTGTGCCGACTGGAAAGCGGCAGCGTCGTACTCATCCGCGGACGGCGAGTCGTCATAACCGCTTCCGTGTCGCCCAGCTTCTGCCCCTCCGCCGCCGGCCGCAGAGCCACCGTTCCGTAAGACCCAAAGGAATGAAACAAGACCTGATTAACCATCCGGTAGGCGGCGGCGTAAGCGCTCATCAGGCCCGGCCAGGGAATCACCAGCAGGGTATACAGCAAAATCAGCCGTACCAGGAATTTTAGGAGTTGCTTAGTCGGCGGCATGGCTGGGCGCCTTCTTGGGCTTGGTGGCCCATAAGGCCCAAAGGATCCAAAGCACCAGCGCCAGGGCAATGAAAACTGGCTGCCAGACCTCGACGTGCATCGCCTCGAATATCCGCGGAGCATGCACGCCCACATAGTATAAGCTGACGATCCGTACCAAATTGATAATCGCCAGCAGCAGCACTCCCAACAACACCCCCATCAGCCGGCGGCGCCAGGGCGCCGGAAAGGCCAACACCGCCGCCGCGAACAGGGCCGACGGTTCGATCGCCTCGCAGCCGCGCTTGATATGTACCTGGAACCGCGACGAAACGATCGTAGCCCCTTCCGTACGGGCGTCCTCGCCGCAGAGTCGCAGAATCGCCGCCGAGGCCTGGGCATTCCATTGCAGATAGGCTGGGTAGATCCGCTCCTGGAACACCCGCGTCATCGTGCTGGCATAGAACAGCCCCATTAACACCGCCAGCACGACAACGAATTGAAAAATCGGGCGCTTGGCTTGAAACCACGAGCCACGTTTGGCGGCCGGGACCTGCTGACGACGGCGATCAGGATGGCGCTTCATCCCGGATCTCACAGTCGGCGAACATACTGGCCGCCGCTAGTGCGGATTCAAGAATAATCCGCTGCCCAGGGAGGGCGAGCCTCCCAGCGAGCCGCGGCTCGGCAGGGGCCTCGCCCACCCGCGGACGCGGGACGTATTTTCTTATTACCGCCGGTTGTAACGACGCTGGTGTTGCTTCAAACCAAGCAAACCAAGCAGCGTCAGCAGCATCGGCATCAAACCCAACGGCCCACACGCCACGCCACACTGCGGAATAATCGGCGGCACTACCGCGGATCCCGCCAGCAACACTGAAACATTGTTATCCTGCTGGTTGGCGGTGGCGATATCCAGGTCGGCGTCACTGTTATACAGCCCTAACGCGACACCGGCCGGACCACCACCGACTGTGAACGAGACGGGGGCGCCAAACGTGCCATCGCCAACACCCGCCAGCACGGCGACGCTATCACCCTCGAAATTCGCCGTGACGATATCGGTGAATCCATCGCCGTTGATGTCACCCAAAGATAACGCGCCGGGGTAATTCCCGGCGGGGTAGTTGACCGCGGCCGCGAAGTTGGCCGTCCCATCATTCAGCAGGACGCTGACATCGTCCGAGTTGGAGTTGCCAACCACCAGGTCGAGGAATCCATCACCATCCAGATCGGCCGAGGCAATGGCTATCGGTCCGAGCCCGGGAATCTCGGTGTCGAAGAACGGGAACGCACCCGTGCCGTCGCCGAATAGCAGGTCAACAGCGTCGCGGTCAAAGAGCGTGACGGCGACATCCACATTGCCATCGCCATCGAAGTCGCCGGTAACGACGCCCTGTGGCCGTGAGCGCGTGGAGGCGATGATTTCGACCGAGACATCCGCGGCGGCCGTGAACGTGCCATCACCGTTATTCATCAGGATACTCACGGTGTCGTCGTTATCGTTGGCCGTCACCAGATCCGGGCCGTTGGCGCCGTCAAAATTGCCGGCGGCGATGGCCATGGGAGCGTCACCCACAACATAGGATGTACCCGCCGCGAAAGTACCGTTGCCATTGCCCAGGAACACCACGACTTGATCCGTGCCTAGCAGGGCCACGGCCACGTCCAGGTGGGTATCAGCGTCAAAATCATCCACCACCAGGGCGTAAGGCCGCCGTGAGGGACGCGCCTGTCGCTGCGCGGTATCGTCCATGCCAGAGAAGTCATCAACGTCAATCGTCGTGGCCGGGACAAATATACCCAGCCCGGAGTTGATCAACAGTTGAATTGTGGCGTCGTCCTTGTTGGCCACCACCAGATCCACGGCACCATCCTCGGTGAAGTCGCCCGCCGCGATGGCGGTCGGCTCCGGATCGAGGCTTAAGCCAACCCCGGTGTTGTAATTCGTCGCGTCCAGGAACGATACCTGTGCCGGTGCCGCCTGTGCCAGCAGTAGAAAAGTCGCAACCAGTGCAATGCCTTTCAGACTCGTCATGGCGATCCTCCTGAAACCCAAGACCTGCGCGGCCCCAAACCGTGTGCGGAGCAGCCGTTTGCCCCACGCACGCACGGCCACATTTCTCTCGAACTGACCCGAACGCGCACTGCGTTCATTTCACCGCTGGAATTGTGATCCCAGCGGTACTCAATTGCAACCCACACCTGCCGACAATCACACTCACTTGGCCAGCCAACCGACTAATCCGCGTAGTTTTCAACGCTCGGACAGGCACAGAACAGATTCCGATCGCCCCAGACGTTGTCCACGCGGCCTACAGGGGGCCAGAATTTGTGCGCGCGCGTCCATAGAGCCGGGAACGCCGCCTGCTCACGCGAGTAGGGATGATCCCATTCCGTCGCCGTGACCGCCGCCGCCGTGTGTGGAGCGTGTTTGAGCGGGTTGTTCTCGGCGTCGCTCTGACCGTCCTCGATCGCGCGGATTTCCTCACGGATGGCGATCAGGGCGTCGCACAGCCGGTCACACTCAGCCTTTGATTCGCTCTCCGTCGGCTCGATCATCAATGTCCCTGCCACCGGCCAGCTCATGGTTGGGGCATGGAAGCCATAGTCCATCAACCGCTTGGCCACGTCATCAACCGTGACGTGCGCCGTCTTCTGAAACTCGCGCAGGTCGATAATGAACTCATGCGCCACCCGGCCATGCGCGCCGGTATACAGCACCGGGTAATGATCCTTCAGCCGCTCGGCCATGTAGTTCGCATTCAGAATCGCCACCTGGGAGGCCTTCCGCAAACCGGGCTCGCCCATCAGGCCGATGTACATCCACGAAATAGGCAACACGCTGGCACTGCCGTACGGCGCCGCGGACACCGGGCTGTTAGGAGTCTCTCCGCCACACTTGACCAGCGGATGACCGGGAAGGAATGCCGCCAGATGCTCGGCACACGCAATTGGCCCGACACCCGGTCCGCCGCCGCCGTGCGGGATGGCGAAAGTCTTGTGCAAATTCAGATGTACCACGTCGGCCCCCATGTCACCCGGCCGGCACAAACCGACCTGGGCGTTCATGTTGGCCCCGTCCATGTACACCTGCCCGCCGTTGGCGTGGATTATCGTGCATAGCTCCTTGATGCCGTCCTCAAAGACCCCATGCGTCGACGGATAGGTGATCATGATCGCGGCCAGCTTGTCCCGGTGCTCCTCGGCCCGCGCCTTGAGATCCGTCAGATCAATGTTGCCCAACTCATCACACCCCACCGCCACCACGCGATAGCCGGCCATACACGAACTGGCCGGATTGGTACCGTGCGCCGAAACCGGGATCAGACACACATCGCGATGCCCCGCGCCCCGTGCCTCATGATACGCCCGGATCGTCATCAGGCCGGTGTACTCGCCCGCGGCCCCCGAGTTCGGCTGCAACGATACCGCCGCCAGCCCGGTGATCTCCGCCAGCCACTTCTCCAGAATCCCGAACAGCTCGGCGTATCCCTGTGCCTGCGCTACCGGCGCGAATGGATGCAGCCCGGCAAATTCCGGCCAGGATATTGGGAGCATCTCGCTGGTACCGTTGAGCTTCATCGTGCACGAACCCAGCGGAATCATCGAGGTACACAGCGACAAGTCGCGTTCTTGCAAGCGATGCAGATAGCGCAACATCTCATGCTCGGCGTGATACTGGTTGAAGACGGGATGCGTCAGGTACGCAGTAGTGCGCTGCACGGCGATGGGATAGAACGACTCCGCGAAACACTCGGGGCAGTCCACCGCTGGGTCTAACGCCCTCTTGCCATCGTCGCCAAAGAACCGCCATAGCGTCCGGACCTCGTCCAAGGTGGACAGCTCATCGAGCGAGATTCCAACTGACCCATCGCCGAAGTCCCGCAAGTTGACTCGCGATTCGCGCGCCCGCGCCAGGATCGTCTGTGCAGACTCGTGACGTAGGCGAACGCGGATCGTGTCGAAGAAATAGTCTGTGCCGACCTCAACGCCCAGTCGCTCCAACCCACGATGCAGAATGGCCGTTAGCGAGTGTACCCGCTCGGCAATTCGCCGCAGACCCTGCGGCCCGTGCCACACCGCGTACATCCCCGCCATGATCGCCAGCAGCACCTGCGCCGTGCAGATGTTGCTGGTGGCCTTCTCCCGGCGAATGTGCTGCTCGCGCGTCTGGAGCGTCAGCCGATACGCCGGATCGCCTTGCGCGTCTTTCGCCACGCCAATAATCCGCCCCGGCACCTGGCGAATGTGCTTGTCGTGCGTCGCCATGAACGCCGCGTGCGGGCCGCCATAGCCCAGCGGCACTCCAAACCGCTGCGTATTGCCGACGGCAACATCCGCCCCCCACTCGCCCGGCGGCTTGATCAGCGTCAACGCCAACAGATCCGTCGCGACCACCACCAGCGCCTTCGCCGCATGCGCCCGCTCAACAACTTCGCGATAGTCACATATCCGCCCGTCCGTCGTCGGATATTGCAGCAGGACGCCGCACAAGTCCTGCTTCTCAAAATCGATCTCGTCGACGCCACCAATATGCAGCTTGATTCCCAGCGGCGCCGCGCGGCCTTTCACCACCTCGATCGTCTGAGGATGGCAATCCGCCGCCACGAAAAACCCATGCTTTTTTCCCCGCCCAATCCGATGACACATCGTCATCGCCTCGCCGGCGGCGGTCCCTTCGTCCAGCAGCGATGAGTTCGCCAGCGGTAGCCCCGTCAGATCCGCCACCATCGTCTGGAAGTTCAACAGCGCTTCTAGCCGCCCTTGTGATATCTCCGCCTGGTAGGGCGTGTACTGCGTATACCAACCGGGATTCTCCAGGATGTTCCGCTGAATGATTGGCGGCACGATGCAGTCGTGATACCCCAAGCCAATCAACGAGCGAAAAACCTCGTTCTTCTCCGCGATCTGGCGCAATTCCGCCAGCAACTCATGCTCGCCCCGCGGCGGCGCCAGGTTCAGGGGCTTTTCTAGGCGGATGGCCGCCGGCACGGTGTCGTCGATCAAGGCTTCCAGCGAATCGTATCCCAGTGTCCCCAACATCGCGCGAATGTCGCCAGCGCTCGGGGCAATGTGCCGGTGAACAAACGTATCGGAAGGGCATAACAATTCGTCGGTACTAAAGGTATGCGCCATCGGTGGTCAAACTCCGGGAGTTAGCGGTTGGGTGACACGAATGTTCCGTTGGGTGGCCCACCTCTTTAGAGGTGGGGGACACGAATATTCCGGCGAGTCATGTCCCCCACGGCTAAAGCCATGGGCCACCCATCCATGGGCCACCCGACCGGGCGGCGTCGCGCGGGACACCTGGTTGCCTGGTTGCCTCGTTGCCGGGTTGCCTGCTATTCACTGATCATCTTCTCGTAGGCCGGGCCATCCATAAGCTTATCGAGTGGACTACTGTCGTTGCATTCCACCTTGAGCATCCAGCCATCGCCGAACGGATCGGCGTTGACCAGTTCGGGTTCATCGGCCAGCCGTTCATTAACGCTCTGGACCGTCCCGGAGATGGCGGTGTACATCTCGCTGGTGGCCTTGACGGATTCAATCTCGCCGAAATGACTACCCCCCTCGATCTCCTCACCGACCTCCGGCAGATCGACGTAGGTGACATCGGTCAATTCGTCGGCGGCAAACTGCGTCAGCCCAATCGTGACGATATTGCCTTCCAGCTTGAACCACTCATGTGTCTGTGAATACTTGCGATCGTTGGGAACGGGCATGCCTCAATGCTCCTGCTCAATTAATGGTATTCGCCTGGGGCCGGCGTCCAGAGCCGCCGGCAAAACCGCGATTGTAAGGTTTTTACCGCTGCGGGAACAAGGCCGCGGCCCCCCAGTAGCGACCTACACTCCTCAAATCCGCTCGCCACACTCCGGACAGCGCGGCTCTGACAAGCCCTTGAGAATGTAGCCGCACCGCAGGCAGCGTAGATGTTCATCAGGCCGTGGCGCGCGCGGCGCCAGCCAGATATATAAAAGCAGCGCGCAGAGGCCCGGTGGCGTGGTTAACAGAAAAAAGATGGACATCCGGGCCAGATCGTCGCCCATCAGCGGCGATAAATTATCAAACAGCCAATTTGTCGGTCGCATCAGTGGCCCATTAAAGACATTGGGGCCGAATCCGATAGTTGCTACCAACATCACCGCGACCACGATATAGAAAACCGCCAGACTGAGGGCGAGGGCACCAAACCGTCCCAACGGTCGCTTCATGTCCATCTCCCGTCGCGCGGCAGCCAGCTTGTTGGGTGCCCCATCGCTTCAGCGGTGGGGAACGCGAATACCCGCTCGATCCGAATCCTCACCTTAAATCCGCTCACCACTCTCCGGACAGCGCGGCTCCGACAAGCCCTTGAGAATGTACCCGCACCGCAGGCAATGCAGATACTCGTCGTGCCGCCGGCCGGCCGGAACGAGCCAACTGTACAAGAGCAGAGCGCAAATCGCCGCCGGCGTTGCCAGCGAGAGGCAGACGACCAATGTGGCCCCAACGTCCCCCACCAGCGGCAACAGCATTTCATACGCCCCTTGCGCCAGCCGCACGAAAGGACCCTCATAGCCAAACGGAGCGGTCCCGAAGGTCAAGAGGAACATCACAGCGGCCATTGCGTAGAACACCGCCATGCTGAGGACAACCGCCCAGAACCGTCCTAGCGGACGCTTCATGTCCATCTCCCGTCACGCGGCGGCCCGGCTGCGCGAAGTCGCCGCTATTTCTTCTTCTGCCGTTTGTAAAATGGCAACGGCACAACCACGGCCGGCGCTTGCTTGCCACGAATATCGATCGCGACGGCGGTGCCCGGCTCACAATAAGCCGCGCCTAGCATGCCCAGCGCGATGTTCTTACCCACTGTCGGCGTCTGCGAGCCACTGGTGACAAAACCAACCTGCTTGCCATCCTTCATGATCGGGTAATCCTTCCGCGCGATGCGCTTACCCTCGACTTCAAAGCCGGCGATCTGCCGCTGGGGGCCCTCCTCCGCGATTTTCCTGAGCACCGGCTGGCCGATGAAGTCCTTACTCAAATCCACGCACCACGACTGCCCCGCGGTGATCGAATCCCAGTCCTCCGACAACTCGTGGCCATACAACGGCATGGCCGCTTCCAGCCGCAGCGTATCCCGCGCCCCCAGGCCGGCCGGCTTGATCTCCTTACCCATTTCCATAGCGCGACTCAACAACATCTCGACCGCCATCGCCGCCACATTGAAAGGTACGATGATCTCCACGCCATCCTCGCCCGTGTACCCGCTACGTGCCACGAAGCATTCAATCCCCATGATCAGGCCGGTCATGAAGTGGTACCGCTTCAAATCACCCAAAGGAAGCGGGATCAGCTTATTTGCAATTTCCATCGCCTCTGGACCCTGCAGCGCCACCATGGCCGTCTCGAGCGTGCGGTCGACAATCTCGACGTCAAATCCGCCACGCTGCTTGTCGAACCAGCCCAGCAGCTTCTCGCGGTTCGAGGCGTTACACACCATCAGAAAGCGGTCCGCGCGGCGCGAAATAATCACGTCATCCAGCATCCCGCCATCATCCCGACAAATATGGCTGTAGCCACATTGTCCGACCTGCAACTTGGCCACGTTGCGCGTGGACAGCCGTTGCAACAGGTCCTCCGCGCCCGGCCCGCTGAACTCCACCCGGCCCATGTGAGACACATCGAACAGCGAGCAGTGCTCGCGCGTATAAACGTGTTCCTCGATGATGCCGCGATACACGACCGGCAGCTCCCAACCGACAAAATCCACCAGCCTGGCCCCCTGTTGACGATGAAAATCACTCAAAGCAGTCTTTTGCATAATTACTTCCTGGCTCTACCACGGGCCGTAAAAACCCCGCGACCGGCGCCCCGCCGGCCAATATCCACCGATAGGATACACCAAATCCAGGCTCTCGTGGTATGCTGCCGCCAAACAGTCCCGCCGGAGAAAAAGCGTGCACATCGGTTTCCAGCTACTGTCACTCAAACCCGGTCACATCGGCGGGCAGGAAGTTTACGTCCGTCGGCTGATTCGCTGTCTGTTGCCCATGCTCGCTGATGATCGGCTTATTCTTTTCCTGCGGCCGGAAGCCGCCGACGATGAGGAATTCCGCCAATTCGCCGACCACACCGGCGTCGAAACCGTCGTCGCGAACCCGGAGCCGCACTACGGGCCGCAATACGCGGACTGGAATCTGCGCCTGCTGGACGCCGCCCGGCTGGACGTGGTCTGTTTTCCACTCTCCTTTTTCTTCCCGCGCCCCCTGCCCATCCCCGTGGTGCTGCACGTGCCGGATTTACAGCACGAATTCTTCCCGGAATATTTCCCACCAGAGCAACTCGCCTGGCGGCGCGAGCGCATCCCAGCCTCCATCAACCTGGCCGAAGCAACCGTCACCTATACCCAATTTTCCGCCCGCACCATGGTCGAAAAGCTCGACGCGGACGAGAAGCGTCTGCACGTCATCAGCGCCGGCGGCTTTTCACCCCAGGATCTGGAAACCGCGGCCGTGCAAGATGGATTCGGCCCGCACGATCAGCCCTTCGCCTTCTACCCGGCCGCCGACTGGCCGCATAAAAATCACGAGACGCTGCTGCACGCCATCGCCAAACTAAAACAGCGCGGCGACGACCTGCGCCTGGTACTCTGCGGAATGCTAACCCAACGCGGCGAAGCCCTGAAATGTCTGGCCAACGACCTGAATATCAACGACCGCGTTTCTTTCCTGGGCCGCCTCCTCCAATCCGAATTGATCGGCCTGTACAAATTTGCCCGCGTGATGGCATTTCCCAGTCGCTTTGAAGGCTTCGGGCTTCCTTTAGTTGAAGCCATGCAACTTGGCTGCCCGATCGTGGCCTCCCGGGCCGAAGCCGTACGCGAAACGGCCAGCGATGCGGCACTGTATTGTGATGATCAGCCCGAAGCCTGGGCCGCTGCTCTCAGCCAGGTAGCCGGAGATCCGCAAGTCGCGGATGATCTTCGACACCGAGGATTGCAACGCGCCGCCGACTTCAACTGGCCCACCGCCGCTCAAAAGAACCTGGCACTCCTGCGAAACACGGCTCGCACACGATCGACCACCTGATGACCGCGCATGGCAGCCGTCCTCTCGGCATGCTATAGTGCCGCGCTGGTGCCGTTTCCCGGCAACCGGTAACACGCACGTTGTGCTGCCGCCAGCCCGGTTGCGTTTAATTCAAGGATTTACACGCACATGAGCGACCAGATTGCCGACCGGCGCGCCAAACTTGATAAAATCCGGGCCCTGGACGTCGATCCCTTCGGCGCGCGCTTCCCCGACGTAAGCCGCCACGCCGAGATCCGCGCCGCCGCCGACCAGCTCAATATCGAGCCCGGCCAGCTCTCGGAGGACGAAAAAGCCACCTTCCGCGCTGCCGGCCGCGTCGTGCTCCACCGCGATATCGGCAGCCTGATTTTCATGACCGTCCGCGACGCCACCGGCGACTTGCAATACGGCCTCAGCAAGAAAATGGTCGCGGCCAACTGGAAGGTCGCCAAGCTGCTCGACCTGGGCGATATCGTCGGCGTCGAGGGCCGCCTGGGCCGTACCAAGACCGGCGAACTGACGCTGTGGGTCTTCGAGTTCACCCTGCTGAGCAAGGCCCTGCGCCCGCCACCCGCCAAGTGGCACGGCCTGACCGACGTCGAATTGCGCTATCGCAAGCGCTACGTCGACCTGTTCGCCAACCCCGACTCGCGCGAAGTCTTCATCAAGCGCGCCCGCATCATCGATTACGCCCGCCAGGTCCTCCAGCAGCGCGGTTTCATCGAGGTCGAAACGCCCGTGCTCCAGCCGATCTACGGCGGCGCCGCGGCCCGGCCGTTCACCACGCACCACAACACGCTCGACATGGACCTGTTCCTGCGCATCTCGCCGGAGTTGTACCTCAAGCGCTGCCTGGTCGGCGGCCTGGAGCGCGTCTTCGAGTTTTCGCGCTGCTTCCGCAACGAGGGCATCAGTCCGCGCCACAACCCAGAGTTCACCATGCTCGAGCTCTACCAGGCCTATGCCGACTACCACGACATGATGGACATCTGCGAGGCCTTCATCGCCGGCGCCGCCCGCGACGTGATCGGCACGTCAAAGATCCCGGTGGACCGGAGAAGCGCCGAAACGGGAGGGGAGGGCGAGGCTCCCGCCGAGCCGGGGGCGTTGGATGGTGGCTCGCCCTCCCAAACCCGCATCATCGACTACACCACCCCCTGGCCGCGTCTGAAGTACGCCGACCTCTTCGCCGAACATGTCGGCTTCCCGCTGACCGATATCGCCAAGGTCCGCGCTCGGGCCCGCGAGTTGAAGATCGAGGAACAGAAGCTCGACGACGCCGTCGTCATCAACGCGCTTTTTGAGCAGTGCGTCGAAGATCACCTGGTCAATCCGACCTTCGTGCTCGACTATCCGGCCCCACTGTGCCCGCTGACCAAGCGGCACCCGGATGACCCCAACGTCGCCCTGCGCTTCGAGCTGTTTATCAACGGCACCGAGATCGGCAACGCCTACAGCGAACTGAACGATCCCGACGTGCAACGCGCCACGCTTGGTAGCCAACTGCGCGGCGAAGAAGGTGAAACCATGGCCGTCATGGACGACGATTTCGTCGAGTCCCTGGAGTACGGTATGCCCCCCGCCGGCGGCCTCGGCATCGGTATCGACCGCGTAGTAATGCTCCTGACCGGCAGCCCCAGCATCCGCGACGTCCTGCTGTTCCCCCTGCAACGGCCACAGAAGGAAGAATAGGAGCTTGAGGCATTGGAGATCCGCTATGAGTCCCGAGAGTGCAAAATGTCATCTATGTGGATCTGGGGCGCTTCGCATGACTACCCCCAAGAGCCGCCACGTCTACCAATACTGGCATTGCAATTGCGGATCACATTACTTCGTCACACAACTCGATGTGTCTATGTACCTTGAGAATGCAACCGAGCTGGAAAATCTGTCCCCGCGCCGCATAGCTTCCCTCCTCTACGAGCGTTCAACACTGAAGTTGCCTTATCCATTTCTTCAATTCTATGAGGATGCATTCCGGAAGGGTGAGTATCCCGAGATTCCAGAAACTGTGCCAGTGCTCGCGCAGGCTTGGGTCGCCCGCGATTGGCCGAGAACCGTTGCTGAAAACATTAATCGATGTCTATGCAATTTGGCACGTAAATCATGGCGCCCCGGTTACCCAGTACATCTCAAAGATTCCGACACGCCCATCTTTTTTACAGAAGAGCCACTTGAGCAAACATTCATTCAAGATGCCATGTGTGAATATGGCTGGATTAAACGCATAGATCATCCTTCAGAGTCGCGCCCAAGTTTAGAATACAAATTACTGGTAACACCTGAGGGCTGGGCGCGATACGAAGAACTGACGGCTGGAAAGGCGTCGCCTGAAAATCCCGCCTTTGTAGCGATGTGGTTTGGTGACAAAGATCGAAAGACCGAGATGGACGATCTCTACGAAGAAGCTATCAAACCCGCGATTAATGATGCTGGATATCGTGCAAGAAAGTCGAATTCGGAAGAGCACAATAACTATATCATGGACCAGATCCTGGGTTATATTCGAATGGCTCCCTTTGTAGTCGCAGAACTCACCTCACATAACTCAGGCGTATATTACGAAGCGGGCTTTGCTGCCGGGCTCGGTACTCCTGTAATCCCATGCTGCCCAACAGATGAATCCAAAAACGTCCATTTCGACATCCAGCAAGTCAACCAGATTCGTTGGTCTACCAAAGACAACCTTAAGCGGCAGCTCACGGCGCGTATCTTAGGAAGCATCGGACGCGGGCCGCACAATTTGGAAACATTAGACAACAGAGAAGCAGCCTCGCCTGCCCATGGTTGACCGGTTACAAACCGGTCCCACAGTGAGCACGGCACGGGGATCAATGGCCGCCTTGACGCATGTCGGTCCACAGGGGTACAAGTAGTCGGTACTGGAGCAGAATCTCATGCTCGAAATACTCACCGAAATCCAAAACGCGATCCAGGTCAGTTTCCAGACCAAGGCTGGTCTGTGGATCACGCTCCTGGCGCTGCCCGCCGCCCTGCTGGTGGTCACGGTGGCCATCTTCCTGCTGCACATGATTCTCCAGGGCGTGACCGGCGGGCGCCGGGTGGTCCACACGATCTTCCGCTTCATCGAACTGCATCTGCTGGCCCTGGCCAGTGTGGTCCTGGGCGCCTGGTGCCTGTTCACCGCCGGCCTGGCACTGTATGACCAGCCTTATCTCGTCTGGTTCAGGCAAAGTACGATTGGTGGCCTGTCCGCCGCCCTGCATCTGCTGGGAATCGCCGTCTGGGGGCTGGTGGGACTGATGGCTCTGCTCTACGCGATCGCGCTGTTTAGGCGCGCTTATCGACGTTCCGCGTCATATGCCTGGGACGATCAACTGCCGGCCGGCTTCCCCTCGCAGTCCAAGCCGGTATCATAGCTCCCCGTGTACAAGCTTTTCCTGACACTCCGCTATCTGCGCAAGCGCCACATCGCCTACTTCGCCATCGCCGCCGTCATGTTGTGCGTGGCCATGGTGCTGATCGTGCTCAGCGTGATGGGCGGCTGGCTGGAAATGGTCAAGACACGCGCCCGCGGCCTGCTGGGCGACGTCATCGTCGACAACCGGGCCTACAGCGGCTTCCCGCTATACGAAGAGTTCAGCGAGGAAATCAGCGCCTGGCCCGAGATCGTCAAGGCCACGCCGGTGATCTACAGTTGGGGGTTGTTCCACTTTCGCGATACCGACCAGACCGGCACGGTACGCGTGGTCGGACTGCGACTCGATGACGTCTATCAGGTCAACGCTTTCAAATCCAGCCTGGGCTACGAACAGTACTACCCTGGCACCACGCACCTCGGTGAGCAGCGCCAGCCATTAATCGGCTTCGACACAAACAGCGAGCCGATCACCGTACAGGACACGGACGGCACACCCATTGGCTTGTTCTTCCCACCCTTGTTACCGGCGCCCTACCAGGAGGCTCTCGAACGAGCCCGCCAGGAACACCGCGAGCAGGTACACAAGACGGGTCGCGGTGACGAAACGCTAATCGACAGCGATATTGCCCAGACGCGGCTGAACCACACCCTGGAGTACCTGAATTCG
>JBDRDH010000058.1:0-19922 GCA_043820985.1 Planctomycetota bacterium | reverse complement strand
AGCGGCCGACCCCCGAGTCGGCCGACCCCGCCGGCAAGATGCCGGTGCCACAAATGTAGCGGCCGACGTCTCGTCGGCCGTCCCATCCGAGCCCCAAGCGCCAGCGCGGGGTCTGTCCGCCGACGTTATCCGCCCGATCTTCCGCCAACTGCTGTCGGCGTTGGCGGCGGCCCACGACGCCGGGCTGATTCACCGGGACGTGAAGAGTTCCAACGTCCTGCTCGACCGCTGCCCGATCCGAGCCCCAAGCGTCAGCGCCGGGTTTTTATCCGAGCCCCGAGCGCCAGCGAGCGGGGTCCCTTCCGTGGCTGACCCGTCGCTCGCGCTCCGGGCTCGGATTAACGCCGGCCAGCCGCCAATCCCCAATCCCCAATCCTCAACCCTCAATCCTCAATCCTCATTTATCAAACTCACCGACTTCGGCCTGGCACGCCTGCAAAGCGGCCAGACCACGCTGACCAAACCCGACGCCGTCCTGGGCACGCCGGAGTACATGAGCCCCGAACAGGCCCGCGGCGAGAGCGATATCGACCACCGCACGGATCTTTATTCTGCCGGCGTCGTGCTCTACGAAATGCTCACCGGCCGCACGCCGTTCCGCTCCGACACCCCCACGGCGACCATCCACCGCATCCTGCACGAAGAGCCGCCACACCCGCGGCATTTCGATAAGCAAGTCGACCCCATCCTCGCCAGCCTGGCCCTGCGCCTGATGGCCAAGCGGCCGGATGATCGGTTCGCGTCGGTGGGGGAAGCGCTCGACGCGCTGCGGACCGCAAGACGTATTCACCGGCCGGAGCGCCTGTCTCGGCTTAAGACGCGGACACTGGTGGCGACGATGGTCTTTGCAGTGATTGGCGCTTTGATCTGGTCACTGACACAGCTTACAAGAGGCGGTCGTGCCGCGGAAGTCGGACCAGCCGGCAAGCCGTCCATCGTCAATGTCACCGTGGATATGGACGCCAACAGGCGACTAGTGCTGGCGCAGCGCGAGCATAAGGGTGAGTGGCACGAGCTTCACGAGTTCCCGGCGCACGTGCAGACCGCGCGGGCGGTGCGGGTGGCGCTGCCCAGCGGCGATACGCTCGTCGTCGCCGGCATCAACAAAGTGGTGGACGGCTGTAGCCTCTTCGGGTTCGATCCGACCGGCGCCATCGTATGGCGGCAAGACCTGACGCCCAAGCCCAATATGAAGTGGCCCGACTGTGAGCAGGTCGGCAAGTGGGTGTGTGAGTGGGTTTGCGCGTCGAACCTGGACGGAATCGACGGTGACGAAATCGTCGTCGCCGGGCACGACATGCACGAGTACCCTTCACGCGTGTCGATCATCGATCCGCGGGACGGGAGAATCAAGGCCACTTTCTGGCACCTCGGGCACATTCGGTACGTGCAGGTATGGCCGGAGTTCTTCCCCGATGGCCGGCCAGCCATCATGGCGTGTGGAACGAACAACAAACTGGACGGCTTCCATCGCGCGCCACGCTCAGGTGAACGTCAACTAGCGGATTGGGATTCGGTCCAGGTCACTTTGCTTCTGGACCCCGGCAGGTTGCCTGGTGTCGGACCGCCTCTGGTAAAGGGGTTGGAACACCTGCAGAGCTCCAATCCGTACGCCTACGCCTTTCTGAATCTGGCCTCAAGCTCGACCACCAACCCCGTCCGCTGGCGGGCGGACGGATTCCAGACGTTGCCCCGTCCGGAGTGGTCGCCCGCTGAGATTGGGAAAATCGACCAGGTTCACAGGCAGCCGACGAGCGTGAACGACGGGAGCAGCCCGTGGTTCCTGATCGACATCTGCGCCGAGACTCCCGATGGCCCGGTGACTGACCGCGTGCGCCTCATCGTGGATCGCAGCCTCACACTGCGCGGTTTGGGGCCGCGATCGGATAGCGCAAAGTCTTCCCTGGTCGAGGATAAAGACCTGGCCTATTGGACGGAGCATTGGCGCCCGATCATCCAGAACGGCGCCTATGTGAACGAGTGACGTCAGCTTTGTATGATGGGCGATGTCGCTAGTCACCGTCGTCGCCTGTGCGAGCAGGCACGACCGAGCCGGTCGTGCCTGCCCGCTCGGAGCTTGGCTAATCTCTGCGAATGGCCAGACTGTGGCAGTCTCCGGCTGCAATTGCCGTGTAGGTGCCGGGCGGGACATCGCACTGACCACACTCGTTATCGCCCCACGCGGTGATGGTGCCATCCGCTCGCATCGCAAGGCTATGGTACTGTCCAACGGCAATGGCCACGAAAGTACCTGACGGAACACCCTCCAATTGACCTCGAGAATTGTCGCCCCATGCATAGAGAGTGCCGTCGCTCCTAAGCCCAACGTTATGGCCGAACGCCGTGGCAACGGCTTGGTACGTACCCGGTGGAGTGTCGAGCAGTCCGACGTCCCAGTGGTCGGTACCCCAAGCCACGACTGTTCCGTCGCCACGTATCCCAAGACTGTGGTATGTGCCCGCCGCGAAATCGATGTAATCATCTAGCGGCGGCGGTACGTTCTGATGTCCATAGGCGTTGTTATCACCCCACGCAACTAGCTCACCTTCGGTCGTTAGTCCCAGGTCGTGATTGGTGCCCGCGTCGATGGCTGAGAATGTGCCGGAAGGCGGAGGCGCTCCGGGCCAGGCGTAGACGCCCCATACTTCGAGCGTGCCGTCGGTTAGCAGGCCAACACTGTGATGTACACCCGCGTCAACAGCAAGGAACGTCATCCCGTTCGGAAAGGTACATTGTCCGTAGTCGTTCAATCCCCATGCCCTGGCCGTACCGTCACCGTGGAGTGCTACGCTATGGAAGTTTCCTGCGGAGACTTTGCTGAAGTACCCGCCGGGTGCATCGCACAGGCCATAGTCATTGCACCCCCACGCAACTATCAGCCGCGCCAGTGCCAGGATTTCTGAGTTGCCCAGCGCTCGGTCATACAGGCGGACTTCATCGACCGACCCATCAAAGCAGTTCCAACCAGTCGTGTCCGCATGCCAACCGATGCCGAGGTCGACCTCGACCAGTGGCAGCGACGTTGTCAGCGAGCCTTCAAGCTCACCGTCGAGGTACAGATACGCTGCGGTCCCGTCGTACAGCACGACGGCGTGATACCAGCAGCCGGGTTGGAGTTCGGTCATGCCAGTGATCGTGTTGCCGCCGGCGTCATCGGGAGTCCATTGGAAGCGCAGCTTCGCCACGCCGCCGTCATCGATCGGGCCCAACAGCTTTGAGCCGGTTCCGAACCCGGCGCTCGCCTGCGCCATCAGCGCCATTCCGTTGCCCGACGGCGGTGTGTCCATTTGGAACCACGCAGCCCAAGTGAACTGTTCCGGCGAAACTGCGATATGCGGGCGGACTTGAATCCAATCGTCCGCGCCGTCCAAGGTCGCCGCTTGACCAAACACGCCACTCGCGTAGCCGACGCCATTCTGCTCAATGCCGCCCCGGCGATTGCCGCCGTAGTCGCGCGCGTTGCCGTCGAACGGATACCAGCCGACCGGGCCGGCGTGGCCGCAGCCGCCGGCGCTGACGCAGAGGATGAAGCCGTCGATGTCGTAGGCGTTGACCTGGCCGTCGCCGTTCATGTCGCCGAGCAGGGGGGCGTCGGCGTGGGCGGGGGTGGCCAGCAGTAGGGTGGCGAGGGCCGTTGCCGCCAGAGTTCGCCAAATGTGCGTAATCCAAGTGTTCTTCATAGTGTCTCTCCCTGTGCAAAATCATATAGTTCTAATACCGGGGCGCCCCCCGGCGCCCGGCGTTATGAGCGCCCCGCCGACCTTTGTGTCCCGGGCCGGTTGGTCGGCGGCGGCGCTCGCTCTCAATCTGAAAAACACCGTTGGCGCGCGGCGCTGACGCTGAATTTCAAAATTTCCGGGGAAATAATGATGAGCTAGGATTGTCAGAGACCTGAGCCGCGGGATTCATCCCACGTGGACTGAATCCGCGGCTTTGCCTGTCGCCAGATTGTGGAATTGATTCAGTCGCGCAGAAGCTCTTGCAGTTGCTTCTCGATCAGAATAGCCGACTCGGCTGGCAGCAGTGGCAGATTTGCACGCACATTCGCGGCGGCGGCCAGCCGGGCGGCTTGTGCCAGGTGGGTCGCGGCTTCCATGTCAGCCGACAGGTTCGGATTACCGATCTCACGCAATGCCGCCAGATCGCGTAACACACTCCGGCTGACCGTCGCCGTCTCCAACGGGACCTGAGCCGCGACACTGGCCGCCTGTTCGATCTGTCGCGCCCGCGTGGCATCCGACTTATCCAGCTTGAACGCCGTGTGCAAGGTACTATAGGCAGCAGCATCCTCGTCCATCAGTCGGCGTAGCATCCCGCCGGTCTTCGCGAGCCGCGTAGCCAACTGACGGACCGGCTCCTCGACATCGGCGAATTTCTTCCGGCCAAGTGTCAGGGTACACGCCATCTGCCCCAGGCCGGCGGCCAGCGCGCCGGTCAGCGCCGCCACACTACCCCCGCCCGGCGTCGGTGCCTCGGATGCCAGATGCTCAAGAAATTCGCCGATCGATTGTGCTACGAATGAATTGGCTGCCACGACATTGCTCCTGACTGTTGGTATTGGGCACATTCTGCCACCAGGACTCGTATAATACGACACTGACGCACAACACACCAACTGGAGACAACGTGTTTGGTCTGCACCAGGACGAGATTGATCGGCGATTCATGCAGGACGCGCTTGAGTTGGCGCGCCGAGCCCTGGAAAGTGAAGATGTCCCGGTTGGAGCCGTGGTTGTACATGAAGGCTACGTCATCGGCCGTGGTTACAACCAGCGCGAAAAGCTCCAGGACCCCACCGCCCACGCCGAGATGATCGCCCTGACCGCGGCGGCGGGGTACATCGGCCACTGGCGTTTGGATAACAGTACGATGTATGTCACCCTGGAACCCTGCGCGATGTGTGCCGGGGCACTGGTTCTAGCTCGTGTTCAGCGTCTGGTCTTCGGAGCCTGGGATGGCAAGGCGGGAGCTTGTGGCTCGCTGTTCACGATTACCGAGGATTCCCGGCTGAATCACCGGATCGAGACGGTCCCGGGGATCCTGGCTGAGCCTTGTGCCGAACTACTGCGCGAATTCTTCCGTGAGCGCCGCTCGCTGGGTGAGAAGTGAGCCACAATCCGCGCAGGCCCGCGCGGTAATCTGGCGTTATGCACTATTCCGGTTCAGACAACATCGCGGCCAGTTGAGCCAATTTGCACTCGGCCTCGGACATCTCCGGTTCGGTATTTGCGGTTGCCGTTTGTTTGCTATCAGGGTTGTCGCTGGTTGTATCGGCTTCATCAGTATTGAGGGCCGAACGATCCTGCCGCCACCACCGATCGATAATCTTTTCGACATCGCCCCCCTTGGTTCCCTGGCTCCACAAGCCGAAGAAGTCAACATCGCCACTGCGTGGTAACCGGGGCGGCATGTCAATCAATGTCCGCATGGGCATCAGCACGGAGTCACCAATGATGAATCCCTCGCCGGGCTTCAGGCTGGGCAGCAGGCTGATCAGGCTGCGGAACTGGTCGCTGACGACGCGGGCCGCGTATTCCTGGTCATCGGGATTGTTCATGCGCATGAGCACCATCGTGTTGCATTGGCTCAGGATGGTTTCCGAAATCTCGCTCGGGCGCTGTGAGACGATCATGGCGGAAACGCCGTACTTGCGACCTTCCTTGGCCACTTTCTCAACCGCGTCGCGGGCGAACATGCGGCGCGCCCGATCGGTGCGCGGTAGATAGTTATGGGCTTCTTCATATATCATCACAAACGGTTGGCGCACGTCGTGTGGCGACCAGAAATTGAAGTCGAACAGTGTGCGGGTCAGCACGGCCACGGTGATGTCAACAACGTCGAAAGGTAAACCCGAGAGATCGACGATGGTCAGGTTCTTGCGCGTATCACCCTGGCCGAGCATCTGCCGAATGACGGCGGCGACACTCTTGCTCAAACGCCCCGGGGATCTCTTTTCAATAAACACCGGGGCCAGACCTTCGTTACGGTGGGCTTGTTCAAAAGGTCGCAGCAGAAAATCGTAGCGCCGATCGTTCATACGTGTTTCGATCTGGTTCAGTAAACCCAGCAGGCGCCCGTAATATGTGGCGTGCGGCACTTCACCCTCGGCGTTACCCTTGTTGAACTCCATGCGTTGCGAGATCAGCATTTCTTCCTGCTTCTCGAACGGCAATTGTCGGTATGGCAGGCGGGCGAAGGCATAGTTGCCGGTGTCCAGCACAAAGCGCGCCTCGTTCATATTCTCGGTGAGCGTCTTGAGCTGCTCGATCGAGTAGTACACCGGGGTATCAACCGAGTACTCGCACAGCAGATTCAGTTCACGGGCCGCGGGGCGCTTCAGGCGTTCAAAGGCATGACGTAGAAAGACTGTTTGGGAGTTGACATTGGCTGGATTACTGTGATCCAGGAACAGTTGCTCGAATTCCTCGAACTGTAGCATCCAGTAGGGCATCACCAGGTTGCGATCCGAGAGATAGGTGACGTTTGGTAAGGGTTGGTCATCCTCATCGCTGAAGGCTGACAAGTATTCACCGTGCATGTCGAACAGGATCATCTGTGTGTGTGGCAATTGCAGTGCCTCGTACACAATCTTGGCGGTGGTAACGCTCTTGCCGGAGCCACTGTTGCCCATGACGGCGACGTGCTTGGCGAAGAAATCCTTACCCAGTACTCTTACCTGAAAATCCGTGTCAACCGCGAAGCGTCCCATCGGGAAGGACTTGCGATGTGCCGCGCCGCCGGCCAGCTCGTCGAAACAACCAAAGATCAGCTCAAAATCTTCATCAACACCCAGGCGGACCGGATCTCCCAGCGTCGGATACTCGTTCACCCCGCGGGTGAACTTATCGTTCCGCACGGTTCCCAGAAGTTGGATGGTCATGGTGATACGGCGGGGACCTTTCGGATCGGGCAGCGGTTCTAGATCGCCATAGGCCCCGATGCGCGTGACATATCCGATCAGGGTGGTGCGCCCCATCGGTATGGTTACATAAGTACCGAGCCGCCCCACCCGGTAGTCGGTTCCGTGGTAGCTGATGTGCAGATCCTCGACGGAAATCTGTACGTCAACCATATCCCCGTCCACTCCGATAACGTGCCCGATTTTTAGCTGATCCATTCCAAGGCTCCACACGAATAGAATCCAGTGATATATCGAGTGTTCTGGCAACTGGAATCAGCGCTACCTTCACATTCAAGTGTAGTGGTTCCACCCGTGTGATCATCCCGCGCCGACTTCCCATAACTTGATTATCTGGAGAGTGCGCGTCTGCCCCAGGAAAGTTGTCGCGCCGCGCTCACGTGGGCTGCCATTGAGTGTGTAACTTTATTGCCGGATAGGAGTTCTTGTGCTATGCTTTATTGGGACGTACTATATGTAGTGGTTCTGTCCAGGTGAATCCGCAGGCGCGGTCTGACACCTATGTCCTGAACGAGGCAATAGTTCTCGCCGTGGTTTTCAAACGTATCGTATTGCAGGGCTTCAAGAGCTTCGCTGATCGAACTGAGTTCGACTTTGGCCCCGGTATGACCACGATTGTCGGCCCCAACGGCTGCGGCAAGAGTAATGTGCTCGATGCCGTGCGCTGGGTTCTCGGCGAACAATCAGCCCGCACGCTACGTGGCCGGAAGATGACCGACGTGATCTTCTCCGGCTCGCGTTCGCGAAAGCCGGCCAATGCCGCCAGCGTTGAATTGACGTTTGACAACCGCACCGGCTTTCTAGCCAATGACGATGCGGAAGTAATCGTCGCACGCGTCCTGTACCACAGTGGCGAGAGTGAGTACCGGCTTAACGGCAATCCATGTCGACTCAAGGATATCCGGCATCTCTTCCTGGACACCGGCGTCGGCGTCGATGCCTACAGCATCATCGAGCAGGGCCGGGTGGACGTGCTGCTCCAGGCCAACCCGAACGAACGCCGGGAAATCTTTGAAGAGGCGGCCGGAATCAGTCGCTATCGCGTGCAACGCGCCGAGGCCCAGCGCAAACTCGAGCGCACGCGGAATAACCTGCTGCGCCTGAACGATGTGATTGAAGAGTTGGAACGCCGTTTACGCAGCGTCAAGCTGGCAGCGGGCAAGGCCCGCCGCTGGCAGGCGCACGACACGCGCCTGCGCGAGTTGCAGGCCTCTTTCTCGTTGGCGGAATATCACGAGTTGACTACCAGTTGCCTGGATATCCAGGGCCGGATCACGCGGTTGAATGAGTGCTTGCATGTTGAACATGCCGACCTGGCCGCGCATGATGCCGCGGTGGCTGAACAGGAACATTCCCGGCATCGGCTCGATGAGCAAATCCAGACGGCCGAAAAGCAACTCGCCGGGCTGCAAAGCGAGCGCAGCACGCTCACGGAACGCATTGCCCAATGTGAACGGCGCTTGAGTGATCTGGACAATATCCACTCCCGCCGGAGCACCCAGGTCGCCGAGTTGGCGGAGCGTATGCGGCAATCAGACCAACGCTTGCGGGAAGAAACCACTGCCCAGGACGCGCTGCGGGAAGCGGCCCGAGAAGCCACGGCGCGCATCGATCAGTTGAAAGAAGATCGGGCGGCCGTGCTGCGGCAATGTGAAGGTGTGCGGACCGGCCTGGAGCAAGCCAAAACCGCCGCTTTTGAGACGGTACGCCGTTCGGCTTTATTGCACAACGAGCAAAGCAACCTGGATAGTCAGCGCGAGCGGTTGAATGCTCGCGGCCAGCGGCTGGGTGAGCGGCGCGGCGTTCTCGAACAGGAATTGGCTGACCTGGTCCGGCGGCGTGACAGGTCCATGGACCGCGTGCACGAGCTTGATCGTCGGTCATCCGAACTGACTAGTGAGTCACGGCTTACGGAAACCCGACTGGCGGACATCCAGCGGCAAACATCCGAGGTCGAAAAGCGGATCGGTACTGCCAAGGAAGCCCGGAGCGCGACACTCTCGCGCTTGGAGTTATTGGAGGACCTGGAAAATCGGTTGGAAGGGGTCGATCGGGGCACGCGCGCCGTGCTTGAGTGGACAAGTGGGCCGGACAACTCCGGGGGTGTGCGTGGCCTGGTGGCGGACTTGCTGCGGATTGACGATCCGCGTGTCTGGATCCTCCAACCGGTGCTGGCTGGCTTCGAGAATCATGTGGTCGTGGCCGATACCTACGCTTTTCTGAGTGAGCTGGCGCAGCAGGCGGAGTTGCCCGGACCAGTCCGCGTCGTGTCGTTGGATCGTATCTCCGCCGAAGCCCCCCGCGTGGCATACCAGGATGCCCCCGGTTTCGTCGCCCGCGCGGTTGATTGGGTTAACTGTACGCCGGAGTATCGCGTGCTGGCCGAGCATCTGCTCGGGCGCGTGATCGTTGTGGATGTAATCGAACGCGCCCTGGCGCTGGCGGCTAATGCCCCGGAAGGATACATTTTCGTTACGCTGGATGGTCGTAGCGTGACGACGGATGGCCGGCTAACGGCGGGGGCCGCCCGCGCCACCGCCGGCTTGATCAGTCGCAAGGCCGAGATCCGGCAACTGCGCGTCAAGCTGGATGAAATCGAAACCACCCTGGAGCAGGCTGTCCGCCAGAAAAACGAGCTGGTCCAGCGCGCTTCCGATGCACAATTGCGGCGCGACGAGTTATTGAACGAAATCGCCGGCGCGCAGAAGGAGCATGCCGAGGCGCGCACGGTCCTGGCGCGCGTGGCTGGAGACGTGACCCGCGTTGAGCGGGAGATGACGGTTATCAATGGCGAAGTTGACGATATCCGTCGTGGCCAGGCGGAGATCGAACAGCAGAACGCCCGCCTGGGGCGGGAACGGGCGGCGGCCAGCGTGGAACAGGGCGCGCAAGAGACCCAAATCGGTGCCTTGGAAAGTGAATTGGCGGAGTTCGAGTCATCCGGCGCGGCTCTAGCGCGCGAACTGACCGATGCCATGGTGGTGGCCGGCCGGATTTCGGAAAAGCGTGCCGCTGGCGAAGAAGCTCTGGCCGAGCAGCGCTCCCAGCGTACGGCTTTGTCGCGGGAACAGGCCCAGGCCCAGCAAGAGGCTGACCAGGCCGTGGAGCGGATGGCGATCGCCCAGGAAGAGTTGCGCGCGGCCCACGCGCGACAAGCGGAATGTGACAGTGAGTTGGAATGCAGTGAATCACGGGTGCTCCAGCTCCGCGAGCAGCGCCAAGCGCTGCGCCTGCGCCTCGAGGAGTGTGGTGCCCGCTCCCGTGCCTTGCAGGCGCGCATCAAGCAGTACGAAACCGAGGTACACGAATTTGAGGTGCGGATGCGCGAGATTGAGGTTCGCCGGGAGAACCTGGTGGCGCGCGTCAGGGACGAGCTGGCGCTGGATCTCGCCGCGCAATACGCCACCTACGAGTATGCCGAACAGGATTGGGAAACTGTAAAAAACGAGATAGACGAACTGCGACAAAAAATCGCGCGCCTCGGTAACGTTAACCTGGATGCCTTGGCCGAGCTGGAGGAATTGACCCCGCGCTATGAGAATCTGACGACGCAGCGCGATGATTTATTGGCTTCGATCGAGCGCTTGGAAACTCTGATGACCGAGCTTGATGAAGAGTCGCGCGCGCGCTTCACCGCTTCCTTCGAGCAGGTTCGCGTTAACTTTCATGAACTCTTTCGTAAACTCTTCGGGGGTGGCAAGGCCGATATCATTCTTGAGGATCCGGATGAGCCGCTTGAATGTGGTGTCGAGATAATCGCGCGGCCGCCGGGCAAGGAGTTACAATCGATCTCGTTGCTTTCGGGTGGCGAGAAGACAATGACCGCCGTGGCGCTGTTGATGGCGGTCTTCAAGAGTAAGCCCTCACCCTTTGCAATTTTAGATGAGGTCGATGCGGCACTGGACGAAACGAACACGGAACGCTTCAATACCATGTTGCAGGAGTTCCTGGTGCATTCGCAGTTCGTGGTCATCACGCACAGTAAGCGCACCATGCGGAGTGCGGACGTGCTTTACGGTGTGACGATGGAAGAGCCTGGTGTCAGTAAACGCGTGGGAGTGCGCTTCGATAATTGTGTACATGCGCCCAGTGTGGCGTGAAATGGTTCCATTTTCTTTCTTATGAGGTTGCGCCATGGCTAAGAAGAAAGCAAAGAAGAAGGTTGCCAAGAAGAAAGCCCCCAAGAGGAAGGTAGCCAAGAAGAAGGTTGCCAAGAAGAAAGCCCCCAAGAGGAAGGTAGCCAAGAAGAAGGTTGCCAAGAGGAAGGTCGCCAAGAAGAAGGTGGCCAAAAAGAAAGTCACCAAGAAGACGAAAAAGAAATAGCTTGGTTGCCTGAGCCGATTGCATTTTCTGCCACGGGCAGGCAATCGGCTGGAAGCTAACTCCGTGGGCGGCTTGCGTTGTGTGATAACACGCTGGGCAAGTCGCCCTCGGTTTGTCATCTCGTCGAGGCTCAGGCGTGGATCAACAGGGCCGATTCGGCCGGCAGATGATTAGCCACTGAAGATATCACATCTCCCCGTAATGCCTGGAGGATGCTCGCGCGCCGCGAGACGCCCATGATGACGTAATCCGCCGCGTACGTCGCCGCGAAGTCCAGGATCACATCACTCGGGTCGGGATTCACACAGTAGATCTTCTGCAAAGGAACGTTGTGTTCGATAGCCAGCTCCTGGGCCTTGCGAAACAGCTTGGCGGCGGCGGTATCCTCTTCGGGGGACATCGGCCGCTCCGCGCCGGGCAGTACGCCGGCAATGTCACGCACGAACAACACAAATACGTTGGCGTCCCGCCGCTTGGCTTCGTCGAAGGCGAAGCGCAGCAATTTTACATTACGCTGCGTGGCTACCAGGATACGCCCCTTGCCAGGATCAAACGGCGGCAGGGCCACCTCTTCCACGTCAGCCGCGGCGGCTTCGGCCGGTACCGGTACCTCGACTGGCACACGCTTGGTCAGTGAGCGCAGAACCATGCCGCCCGAGAGAATCGCTATCAGGAATAGTGTGGCCGGCACGTTGGTTACCGCGATGGTTAGCCAGATGGCCAGCATCACCCCCCCGATGAGCCACAGGAGAGGGCGCTCGATGCGCCCAATCTGCAGCTTTCGGTTAAATGCGCAGGAACCTAGATTGATCGCGATGGCACCCACCACGCCGATCGCGTAAAGCTTGGCCAGCATGGTAATATCGCCGGTGAATAAGACGACCGCCCCGGGCAGCAGGCACGCCCCGATCAGACCAAACCACGGCACGCCGAAGCGATTGATCCGCGAGAAGCGCTCAGGCAATTCACGGTTGCGGCTCATGGCGTACTGAATACTGATCATGGCGATTACCGCCGTGTTCGTCGCGGACAATAGCAGCAGGCCGAAGATGATACTGGCGATGACGGCAAAGGTAGGTCCCACATACGTTCGCGCCGCCACCTCCAGGATGTGCTCGGTTAGGGCATGTTCCTCGGCGGTGACCGTGGCCGGATCCTTATCCGCGATGATACCGACTTCATGCAGTCCCGGCAGGCTACATACGATTATGACCAGCACGATATTAAGCAGCACAACCTCGCAAATGACCGGCCAGATTGAGAGCTTGGCGGTGCGTTTGACCGGCTGGACCATGATGCCAGTCATGTTGGCGATCGATTCGACGCCGGAGAGGGCCAGCACTACCGCGACGAGTGTCAGCCAGCCGTCGAGTCCCGTGCCCTGGAAGCTGCCGTGTGTGCGGAAAGCCTGCCAGCCTTCGGGCAGGTGCTGGATGGTAAATCCTGCCAGCAGGGCGGTGATGCCGATCGACGCCAGAGCGACGATGAGCGCGAAGGTTCCGGCCCGCTTGGGTCCCACGAAGTTGAGCAGACCAATCAGCAGGATCGCCAGCACGCTGATAATCGGTGCCAGCCCGCGATCCATCCCCAGCGGCACACCAATATAGATAATGGCTTCGTAGCTCGAGATCGCGGCGGTGACGACGTAGTTGGCGAAGAGCAGGAGGGCTCCCACAGCCCCCAGCGTGGGATGAATCAGACGCCCGGAAGAGTAAACACCACCGCCATCCGGATTTACGCGGCAGACGACGGTGTAGGCCCAGCCCACGATCGCCACCAGCGCGCAGATGGCGGCCACAAACCAGGGTGCCGCCATGCCGGCGTAGAAGAATGCCAGGCCCAGCACATACAGGCGGCTGGTACCCAGGTCGCCGAAGAACATCGGGCCGGCCAGATACCAACGCAGATCCCGGGGTCGATCATGGCGAACCAGGGTGGCCACAGAATCAATGCCTCATATCAGAATATCGAAATACCGCGCCTATCGCCCGTATCATCATAGGTGCTCGGGGGGATCTTCCGCAACCGGGGGGTGTGGCTCGGGTACTCTTCTTACTTCTCAATCCGTCCGGCGCGGGCTTGTTGACAGAGAAACAGCACTGCCATGCGGACGGCCAGCCCGTTGGTTACCTGCCGCAGGATGCTGGAGTGTGGCCCGTCGGCCACGTCGGCGGCCAGCTCGATACCACGATTGACCGGCCCGGGATGCATGATCAGAACATCCGGCTTGCAACGTTGCAGGCGGACACTGTTCATGCCGAACAATCGCACGTATTCACGCAATGAGGGAAAGACCTGGCTGGAGAGCCGCTCGCGCTGGATGCGCAGCATACTGATAACATCCATCTCCGGCAGGACGCTTTCGAAGTCGTGTACGACTCGCGCCCCGAGCTTTTCGAACGCCTTGGGAACCAGCGTCGGCGGCCCGACAAAGGTCACTTTGGCCCCGAGCTTGGTCAGGCCCCGGAAGTCCGAGCGTGCCACCCGGGAATGCATGATGTCGCCGACAATGGCAACATTCAAACCCGTGATGCGCTGCTTGAGTTCGCGGATGGTAAACAGATCCAACAGGGCCTGGGTCGGGTGCGCGTGCTGACCATCGCCGGCGTTAATCACACAGCAGTCGACCGCCTCGGACAAGTGTCGCGCCGCGCCGGCCGCCGGGTGCCGCAGGATCATGATATCCACCCCCATGGCTTCGATGTTGCGCGCCGTATCCAGCAGTGATTCACCCTTCTTGGTCGAGGACATTTTTTCGGAGAACTCGATCACATCCGCCGAGAGCCGCTGGGCGGCCAACTCGAAGCTCATGCGGGTGCGCGTGCTCTCCTCAAAAAACATGTTCACCACCACCCGGCCACGCAGCGCTGGCACCTTCTTGACACTACGCGTCGACACGTCCTTGAACCCCTCCGCCGTGTCCAGTACGTATACGATCTCTTCCGGGCTGAGCTCGGCCAGCCCCAACAGGTGCTCTCGTGTCCAGACTGGTTTGTCAGTCTTCGCCGCGGTCATTCAACTCGACCTCGTCAATATCGTCTACTTCCATTAGCCGCACTTGGACAACATGATGCGGCTCGGTATCAATCCGCAGGCCGACAAAATCCGCCTGGATGGGCAATTCGCGCAGTCCGCGATCGACCAGTACGACCAGCCGAATGGCTTTCGGCCGCCCGAGGTCGGTTAATGCATCCAAGGCGGCCCGTACCGATCGGCCGGTGTACAGTACATCATCCACCAACACCAGCCACGTGTCGGTGATATCAAAGTCAATCTCGGTCTTGCGCACGACCGCGCTCGGGCCGATCGTGGTCAAATCATCGCGGTAGAGGGTGATGTCCAAGGCCCCCGAGTAAGTCGGCTGTAAGCCGGCCCGCTCTAATAGTGGTAACAGTCGCCTGGCCAGGGGCTCGCCGCGCCTCCGTATGCCAACCACTGCCACGGGTACATTCCTGGGAGCCTCGGCCGCGATGCCGTGGGCCAGCTTCTCCAGGGTCGCTTGCATCTCTTCGGGGCTGAGCAATCTGGTCATGTCCGGTAGCCTAACGGCTCAAGCGGCGTAGGAAAAGATGTCCACTTTCGGACAGTTGTTTGGGTCATGGCCGTATTTAGCGTATACTTCCAGCTTTACCGCAACCGAAACGCGCACGGAGACGCTCATGAGCACTAGCGGATTGATCCCGCCCCACGGTGGCCAATTGGTCAACCTGGTCGTGGAAGATGACAGACGTAGCCAACTCAAAAAGTCCGCGCGTGACCTGCTCCGCGTCAGGCTATCCGAACGCGAGCAGTGCGATCTCGAGCTATTGGCGATTGGTGCCATGAGCCCGTTAACTGGTTTCATGTCTGAAACCGACTTCCACAAAGTCTGCGATGATATGCGGTTGAGTACTGGCCAGGTCTGGGGAGTCACCATTACCTGCTCGGTAGACTCGGCCACGGCTGACCGCATCGACAATGGGCAGCCAGTAGCCCTGACCGATGACCAGGATCGCCCCCTGGCAGTACTGACCGTCAACGAAAAATACGCGCACGACAAGCCCAAGGAAGCCGCCAAGGTCTATCTCACCACCGACGATGCCCACCCCGGTGTCGCGGTCACCATGCGTCAGGGCGACGTTTGTCTGGCGGGCAAGCTGGAAGTGCTCACGCCGCGTTATGAGCCTGAGTTTACCAACTACCGCCTGACGCCGACGCGGACGCGGGCGGCTTTCGCCGAGCGTGGTTGGCATACCGTGGTCGCCTTCCAAACCCGTAATCCCATTCACCGCGCGCATGAATACATCACCAAGTGCGCCCTGGAAATCTGTGACGGGTTGCTGGTGCATCCGCTGGTGGGCGAAACCAAGCCCGGCGACATCCCCGCTGATGTCCGCATGATGTGCTATGAAGCCCTGTTGAAGAACTACTACAACTCCAAAAATACCATGCTCTCGGTCTGGCCGGCCGCCATGCGCTATGCCGGCCCGCGCGAGGCGATCCTGCACGCCCTGGTGCGGAAGAATTACGGCTGCACGCACTTCATCGTCGGTCGCGACCACGCCGGCGTGGGTGACTATTATGGTACCTATGACGCCCAGCGGATCTTCGAGCAGTTCGATCCCGCCGACATCGGCATCACGCCCTTGAACTTCGAGCATTCGTTCTGGTGCCGCAAGTCCGGGGCCATGGCCAGTGACAAGACCACCAGCAGCGGTAAGGAAGATCGCGTCTTCCTCTCCGGGACCGCCGTCCGCGAGCTGCTCTCCAAGGGGGAGCGCCCGCCGGCCGAGTTCACCCGCCCCGAAATCGCGGATCTGCTGATTGAATCGATGCGGAGTGGTGAATGAGCATGGCGGATCTGGCGCGGCCTGGTGCCGAAACAGTCCCGCCCGAACTCTGTGCAGCGATCCGTGCCGCCACGCGGATCGCGCTGATCGGTCATGTTACGCCTGATGCCGACTGTATCGCCTGCATTGGCTCGTTGTGGCTGGCGCTACCCGAGTTGGGCAAGTCACCATACGCCGTGCTGCCTGCTGGCACCATCTCCCGGCGGATGGAATATTTGGTACGTCAGACCGGCATGATTCCCGCCACCGAGGAGCAGATCAGGCAATGTGACCTGGCGATCGTGCTCGATACCGCCAAGGAACGCCGCGTGAACGTCGTCGGCAAGCTCGAAGCGCTGCCGGGCGTGCCCGTTGTCAACATCGACCATCACGCCACCAATCCCAATTATGGCAAGTGGAACTGGGTTGCCGGTAAAGCCAGCAGCACCGCCGAACTCGTATATCACTTGCTGAAGGCCCTGGGCTGCCAGATTACACCCACTATCGCCACCTTGTTGTACGCCGGCGTGCATACCGACACGCAGGGATTTTCATTAACGAATACCACGCCGGGCAGTTTGCGGACCGGCTACGAGTTGGCCCAGGCTGGGGCGCGCATTCATGACGTGTGCGAGCAGATGCACCGCAGTCAGAGCCGTAGCGAGTTTGAGCTGCTGAAGGTTATTTATGCCAACACGCGTGTCAGTGACGACGGGCGGCTGGCCTGGAGCAGCGCTGCTTATGAAGAGATCTCCTCCGCCGGTTGTAACGCCGCCGCCATTGATGACCAGGTCGAGGTACCCCGTTCGATCGAGGGCATCCTGGTGGCGATCTTGTTTACGGAAGGCGATCCCGGCAAGGTGCGGATGAATTTCCGCGGCGAACCGGGAGTGTCAGTGCTCGAACTGGCCCAACAGTTCGACGGGGGGCGGGCACCATGCCAGTGCCGGAGCACGTCTGACGGGTACCTTGGAAGAGGTCATTAACCGGGTGCTTCCCGTCGCCCGGGAGTTTGTCGCCCAACTCCCCGCCCGCCCGGGGTAGCACTCGTAGCGAGCACGCCAATCAGAGCCCCGAGCGCGAGCGAGTGGGTTGCGTGAGGATCGAGGATTGAGGGATGAAAGTTTTGGGAATGAATGGCATCGCGGGGGGCAGATAGGCCGAAGGTAGCCAAAAGTCCAGTGGATCCGTAGGGCGCGGCGAGTCGCACCACTTTGGCTTGGAAGACGTGTGATAAAAACGTTGATTGGGGCGTGTGAGTCGAAGGTGGCCAAGGTGGTCATGTTTGCGCGCCCCCTATTTGGCCACCTTTGTTATCGGGACGTTGGTGGGCGGGCAGGGGGGGATGGTGCAATTGTCAAAGAGCCGTGGGGTGCGGCGCGTGGCATCGGATCGCTGGGCAAGTGATTCTAGGTGTTCTAGGACGAGAGGTCAAGGGGAGAGAAGAAGGCAACGAGGCAACAAGGCAACGAGGCAACGAGGGGGCAGGGGGCCGAGGGGCCAAGGATCCGAGCGAGGGTTCATGCTAGGGTTCAGGGTTCAGGGTTCGGGATTACCACAAAGTCACGAAGGCACGTAGGTGGAGGTAGGATGAGTAAAAGTGTACCGTCGTGCCATGATCGACATAAGGTGGGATCATAGTGCCTGAGCGGGTGTAGGCTATTGAGGGTGAATATTGTTGTAACTCAGTATTTCTTAGTGCGTCTTGGTGCCTTTGTGGTGAAAGTCGGTGGCTTCGGCGCGTGGCGTCCTCGACGATGCGGATTTCGTCGTCGGTGAGGCCGTAGAGTTCGTAGACGAGTTGGTCGATTTGCCGGTCGGCGGCCGTCTTGTCGTGGGCGGCCTTTGGCGTCGCGAGTTGTTTGTGCAGGTCGAGCCCCCGATCAGAACCGCGAGCGTCAGCGACCGGCCGATCAGTACCGCAAGCGTCAGCGACCGGCCGATCAGTACCGCAAGCGTCAGCGCCCGGCTCGATACCGTTGGGTGCCGACGCACGTCTGGCCCGTCGCTCACGCTCGGGGTACTGCTTGGCGTCACTCACCGCGTCGCCTCCTCGACGATGCGGATTTCGTCGTCGGTCAGGCCGTAGAGCTAATAGACGAGTTGGTCGATCCGCCGGTCGATGGCGTCGATTTGGCGCTGGAGGGCGGTCTTGTCTGTTGGCGTCTTCGCGGCCGCATGTTGCTTGCGCAGGTCGAGTATTTAATACGCCAATTTATTGAATGGTACTCAATCGCGTCAACATGCTCCAGGATTCGAGCCAGAATCGTCTTGTGCTTGCCTGGCCACGATATGCGACGAAATGCTATTACGCGGAGTAGCGTACCAATTTGGCACGCGCCGCAACTTCAAGTGCCAGTAGTCGCTGTTGTCCCTTATCATCCTTCGGCCAACCCGTCACGTTAGCGTGGTTAGGATTGACAGGGTGATTAATGATTGGATCAGGTGTTACCACTAGGCCCTGTTCTAGAAACGCGCTAGCAAGGACGTCACCACGGCCGTGCAGGGTCCTTTGAAGCGCTTCCGCGACCGCCATTCCCACGCCCCAGACTTCGTCCTCTGTCGCATCGCGATGGCGCGTGACTGAGAGTTCGTTGCGGGGGTGGGGGATGAAAGCGTCAGGCTTGATGGTGTCATCACTAGGACGGATGTGGTTGCTAAATAGAATAAATCTTACAAGCGTTTCGTCCGGCGTAACGTCGGGCACATGACGCGGGTCGATCATGAGTAAACTCGTCGGATTAGGCTGAGAATAATCTCGGGAGTCTCACCAAAGAACGTTTCGGTCCCACATGTCTTATTGGAGCCCAGCAACGCGGCATAGTGCATTAGACCATCGGAACTGATACTTAAGGACAATACACGTCGCGGATTACGGTGCCACTCGGCGGAGAGCTGTCCATTTGGATCGGCTCCAATTGTTGGACGACGAATACCCAACGGCAAAGCCTCTAAAAACATGTACATATTCCGCAGTGCATCTTGGGAAACGGGCAGGGCATCGTGACCATCCCAATTTGGTTGCTGACACTCAGCCCAGACCTCGGCAAGTGCATCACGTAATACACTCTCAATACCAAACGCTGAGGACTTGTGGAGGTAACGTCGATCACGCTGCGTTTCATCATCGATATATTGGGCTGCTTCGCTGAAGCCGTGACTGATGACAGCAAGGTTCATGACTTGCTCTCCTTGAAACGTTCGATTGTCTGTAGAGTAAGCAGCGAATAAAATGCCTTGTTTTTCAGCCAGCGCATCTCGGCCAGTCGCGAGTCAAGTGTCGCTTCGTTTAGATCGACGGTCTGTGTCGTGAACACGTCGATGTCCATGATGAGACCCAGTGAGTCCGTCTCGGGTGGGGAGGGTGGTTGGGTCGTCTGAATGATGTTTAGTATGTAAGGATACCCTGGCACGGTGAATCGACTCCGATGCAGGAATTCCCCGATCGGTAGCGTCAGCGAGGCTGGATGCTGTGGTGGTAGAGTCAGGATCTTGTCGAGCTTGTCCAGCTCGATAGGCACGATGCGGTTAATGAATCGCACGCCCAGCCGCTCAATCTCCGAGGGTTCGGTGAGTTCGACATGAATTTGCCAAAGTCGCTTGGCTTCTTTGGTGAAACTGTTCCAATTCTCGTACGGCGTAATCCGGCTGAATACAAAACCGTTACGGGTAAACTGCGCGATATATGGTTGATCGGCTGATTCCAGTCGAAAACCTTGCCATTGTGTGCGTTGCGTCTGTGCCGCGCCATCCGAGCCAATCTGCGTCTCAAGCTGTATTTCCTGCTGCGTTTTGACATTAGGATAATCAGGCAGCCTCGCCTGCAGTTCATTCAACAGTTCTTCGCGCTGGAGTACCTTCTCGCTCCGAGC